>CAYYKZ010000193.1:0-5675 GCA_964468455.1 uncultured Leptospirales bacterium
ATTTTTTGAGCAGGTTCAGAATAACAGAGGGAGAGAATTTTCTCTTCAATGCGGGGCCATTCAAGTATTTCAAGTACGCGCGTATTCATTATTTATAATACCGTCAGATTTATTATAGTTATTTATTCCCGGAATTTAAAGGAGAAAAGTAAATTTAATCCCCCCTGTTTACAACAGGAGTGCTTCTTCGCTTTGCTCTGGGCGCTCCGTTGTGGGCACGTGTTATCTATTATCATTCTGGGAAATTATTTTTTTTTATCCGGTCTTATTGTTCCGCAAATTTTATGCAAGCTCACCAGAATATACAAGTGTTTTAATACTTTGATTTATCTGTTTTTCAAGCCTTTCTTATTCCGTGCCCCCTATGGAGGACAGGGGGCCGACTCCGGTAGATTAGGTAAACAAATAAAATTATTACATTTCCCATAAATCCGAAATTAGCAGTTTCCGGCTATATTTGACTCATAATATGCGGTTTTATGTCAATAAATAATAAAAAATAATACAGGTCTAACTAACCAGTATTCCCGGCGCTGTCATATTTTTAAATGGCAAGTAGCCATTTGAAATTTGAACCTGCATTAAATTTTTTATAAACCAGAAAAAGCAATGTCTCGCAGTCCGGGGGAGACTGGTGCGGCCGGGGACCAATGCCGATAAAGAGCGGTGCAGCGCAAGGATGTGTTAAACTGCATACCCCGGAAATAAGTATTAATGAAAACCATCATATCAAGAAGTTATGGAACGACGGGGCATTGATAAAATCATCTGGATTTGCCGCAGGGTATAATTTTTGAAGATATATCTATACAGATTCCAGGAGAAATATGCCCTTCTAACTGAAGAAAAAGAATAACAGGTTCTAATGTTTTTGTCCCGGCATCCGCTTTTTCATATCCATTCTAAAGTCTCCTGTATATAGCAGACAGAATTATTAAGAAATATTTTGAATCATGAACATGATATTCTATTCATGCTCATGATTCAATATCTTCAATTAAATATATATTTTCAATCAAGTTTTCTCATTATATCTTCAGCTGCTGCAACAATAATGTTATTTGCAGGAAAAAATGACTGATAAGGCTGTGATGAATAACTAAGATCTGCACAATCAGCAACAGATAAATTATTCTGAATGGCCAGTGTCAGAGTGTCTACTTTATCTGTAACAGCCTCGCCACTGAGAAATTGGCAGCCGATAATTTTTAGCGTTTTCCGGTCTGCAATCATTTTAATTTTTATCTTTTTTGCCCCCGGCATATTAGGAAACTTTGTTGTAAGTTCGGCATCACCGGTGACAACGTCAAATTTTTTCCTTGCCGCCTTTTCAGTAAACCCTGTTCCGCCAGCATAAAAGGAACCAATTTTTGTTGCGGCCCCATTGTAGAATCCGGGGTATCGCTTATCAATTCCCATTTGATTAAAGGCAAAGGTTTTTGCCATGGGGACAGCATTGGTTGCAAGCTTGCCCTGGATTATTTCACCGGTAATTCCGCTGGAAAACTGAGCACAATCACCTACTGCGAAAACATCAGGAATAGTTGTTTCCATTCTGTCATTTATTATTATCCCATCTCTGCCCATTTTAAGACGATGATCATTGAAGAGTGTCCGTTCAACCACCATCCCGGCTGCAAAAACAACAAGTCCATGTTTTTCTTCAGATTCTACAGTTGTGCTGCAATCATCGATGTTATTGATTATTATTGATGGCCCCTTGTCGAGAAGAACTTCATCAATATATTCATTTCCTTTCAATTCAGTTACTTTTGTATTTAAATGAAGCTGAATGCCTTTTTTTATCAGTTCCTCTTCTGCCTCCTGCACCATTTCTTCATCCATCATACTATTAAGAATTGTGCCTTCCATATCAACAAGATGTGTTTCAATTCCAACAGTACTGAAGGCCTGGGATAATTCCACACCAATAGCACCGGCACCAACAACAACTGCTTTTGAAATTTTATTCATATCAACAAGTGAAATGATTTTTTTCATGTCTTCTTCTGTTTTAAAGGTCATGACACCATTAAGATCCTTCCCGGGAATTTCCGGAATAAAGGGTATTGCACCTGTGGCAATTACCAGTTTTTCATATTCATAGGAATTATGCTTTTCTGTAATTACAACTTTTTGGTCAAAATCGATTTTTTCTACTTTGTCTCTAATCAGATCAGCACCGGCATCTGTGACCAGATCATCTTTTTTTAATGTTTTTTCGATTCGAATAATTTTTTCGATGGCATAGGGCATAGCGCAGTAGATCATTGAGTGATCTTCCGGACGTATAATTCCCAGGGACATTTTTTTCCCCAGAATTTTTGCAATGGTGATTGCAGCCGGGCCTCCACCGATTATCAGAATATCATATTTTTTCATAAACAGCATCTCCTTATTATTTTAATACCAGATGTTTTTTTTCATTTCCTTTTTTAATCTCTTCTTCTATTGCTTTCATGTTTTTCATAAGTACTTCCAGTCCATCTGTAATCCTTTCTTCTGTCGTAATAACAGGAAGAAATGTGATCTTGATTCTGTTTATATTGGGACCGAAGGCTTTATTCATTACCACCTGAACTTTAGCTGTTTTTAACATCATCATAACATGTTTAGCCTTAACAGCATCACCATGATGATCATGATTTTCATACTCTTCCGATGTATTACGAATTGAATACATATAGTGATATGAATTATCATCAACTTCATATACAGCATAGGACTCAGCTTCTCCAAAGTGTTCAGGTATAAAATGTACGCTGTCATTTGTGGCGCAGGCAATTGTAATCATTTTTTCCTCTTTCATATGGTTTTTTAACAAAGTCAGATTTCAACAATAGCATTTATGGGGCATAATGTAGTGCAGGCACCACAGCTGATACACGCACCTTTGTCTATTGTATATATTTCTCCCTCATGTATTGCGTCAACGGGACAGGCATCCTGACATTTCCCGCATGCTTTACAGTTTTCTTTAATTGTATAGGCCATAAGTAACTCCTTGATAATTAGTTTTTAAGTATATACTAAATTAATGCAGTTTCCGTGCCAGATGTAATAAAAAAATATCATTTTTCACTTTTTTGATTCACATCGATACTTGAAGTCATTTTTTTCCATTTCCTGGGGGGATTTTTATGTTATGTAGAAATATTATATTTTTTTTCCTGCATAAACTGTACTAAAATCATTAGAATATTATTCTCAATCGTTAGGGGCAAAAGAATATATTGCAGGATGCAATGATTATAGAGGAGGTATGTTGCATTTTGCAATATTGATTAAATTTAAAGTATATGCTTTTAAAAAAGGTCCTTTTCAGATTGAAAAGGACCTTCAGGTTAGCTGCTGATTTAGAGGTTTCAAATACACCACGTTTTTATTATCGATATAGTGCTGATCATGTGATTATGGGAATCAATCATTTTTTTGATCTTTGGGAAATAGAAAAGTCTTGATACGAGGTTGTTAAAGCAGAGCATTTTATTTGCATTTTTTTCCCAAGGTTTGACAATGTTTTCAGCTGTAATTGCGTTGATAAAAAAGAACCTGGGAAATGCCTGATTATTTATTTTGAGTAATGCAGGCAGGATAATTGAAACTTTTTTTAAAATTAGTATTTAATTTTATTCCGTCCGTCGCGTTTTGCCTTATATAAATGTTCATCAGCTTTTTCTATGAGTTCTTCAAAAGATTTTACATTTTTTGAAGACTCAACAATACCAAGACTTATTGTTACCGTGACTGAGGAAGTGAATTTATGATTACTTACCGCCTGTCGCAGTTTTTCAGCTACTTTTACTGCGTTCTCTATCCTGGTTTCTGGTAGCACAATTATAAACTCTTCTCCACCATATCTGCCAATACTATCTATTTTTCTGATATACTCCCTTATGATTTTTGTTATTTCTGAAAGGACCATATCTCCGGTATGATGACCGTAGGTATCATTAATATTTTTAAAATGATCAATATCAATCATAATTAATGAAAATGATGTGTTGTAGCGTAAATATCTATTGTATTCAATTTCTATCAAATTCATCAGAATGCCCCTCATATATACGTTTGTAAGTGAATCAAAGGTGGCCATTTTTAGAATTATTTTCTGTGTGTAATGATAGTATATTGCAAATAATATTAGAAGAAATAGAATCAGTGTCATAAGAGATGCAACAAAATAGTAATTTCTACTCACTTCAATAAGGTCTTGACCGTCATTAATTGTATATATAAATGCTACATTTTTTCCCTTAAAGTTTTTAATTGGGGAAAAGACTATAACAACAGGTTCTTTCTTTAGTTCTAATTCAATAATAAAAGGAGTTCCTTTTGCAAAGTTGCTGTTGAAAACCTTTTTAAGAATAGTTGTATTATCTGCTGTAATTATATCTTTCAGTTTATGTAATGATGTCGTAGATCGATCCATCAGGAATTTGTCATTAAAGAAGCATTCCTCATAATTACTTTTTTCACTTTTGAAAACTTTTTTATCTACCTGCTCTTTTAAAATGATAAATTGAGCTTCTGTATTGGAAATATTTTTAAGCTGTTTAATTACTGTATTCATTGAAACACTTATTTCAACAGAACCCAGATGTTTTTCCCCAAGTGAGAGGGGGTACACAAATCGATATCCATTAAATATCCGTCCTTCTTCAAATCCCTGAATGAATTTTTTTTCTTTATTCACATATTCAACAGAGAATCTTATCCCGGTAAGGTCATCTCCATATTTTTTAGGGCGATGAAATCTGAGAAAACTTTTATTACCGGCATCATGAAAGTGAAGTTGTCGGAAATCATATTCAGACAACTTTTGGTAGATTTGCGATAATTTTCTATACAATAATTCTCTATAATGATTTTGTTCCTCCGGAGTTTTTGAGGTTAATCCTTTTTTAAAGATAGTTTTGATTTCCGGAGTGTTCAAATGGAAGTTGTAAATAAAGTCAGCAATGTTGGCATAAACACCAAGGGTTATAGCATATTCCTGCTGTAATTCCGAAATATAGCTTTTTTTTAACTGAATTTTTGAATTTTCATAATAGGAATAAAAGAAGATGTTTAAAGCAAAAGTCAGCAATATAAGGACACATAATATAACAAATCGAAGATCTGTATTTTTTAATTTATACATAAGATTTTCTATCCAGTAAAACAAGCATGTAAGATGATCTGACTTATATTAATTTATGTCAATTGAATTTAGCTTTAGATGCTGCTCAGTTCCCGCCGTCGTCGCGGCTTTATTGTCCACAATCAGATTCGTCCCGGTCCATACATGCCGCGTTGAATGTTGCAGTATCATCTGCCATGGTGCCGGATATAAAAGAATAGAATAAAAAGAGTTTCGCTCTACTTTATCTCAACTGATGAAATCGGGGAAATTACTCTGAAAAAGAATATGAAAGGCTGGTGGTAACCTTAAGAGGGTTGCCATTAATGTCAGTGCTCTGGGACACTGTTATATCCTCTACAAGCAGGGAGTCGGCATAAATATAAATTGAAATAGATGTGGCGCTGGTATCTTCACCTGTAGCAAAAATATAAATAGATGAAGGAGAAGAGAGGTTCTTTTCAAAATTGTAGAAACTTGTGCCGTCTATTGCATTGCTGTTGAACTATTTTGAGATTCCGCCGTCAACTACCTAAAATCCTGTGAAAGGGCC
>CAYYKZ010000194.1:0-5665 GCA_964468455.1 uncultured Leptospirales bacterium
TAGCTTATATTTCTCGATAAAAAATAGAATAATTTCATACTTACTCCATAATATCTAATTTAGTCTGTCCAGAGGAGACACATCCTTGACACACCTGAATCCAGCCATCCGGTCCTTATCAAGGCTGGGTATTCCGCCTATTTTCCTATCAGTGACTCTGGAATTTTTTTCAGGCAGGAAGTAACTTCCCCCTCTAACAACCTTGTATTGATTACCAAACATTTTATCTCTAAAATGATTTTTTTTATAAGCCTCGTACCAACTGGCTGTCCATTCAAGAGCATTCCCATCCATATGCACTACGCCATAATATGATACAGCGGAAGGTTCATACATTTTTACAGGTATATATCCTTTATCCAGTTTTTCAAGCTTATATTCTCTTTTTATGGTTTCTTTGAGATTTTTACCCGTATTGTCATTTTCCCAGAATTCTTTTATATTTGAAATCCCTTCCTGGAAATCATTTCCCCAGGTATAAACATTATCCATATTTTTTCTGTCATCATCTAATGGCCGCCTTGCAGCCTTTTCCCACTCTTTTTCATATGGAAGTCTTTTACCGCACCAGGCTGCATACCTTGAAGCTTCCATATATGTTACAATTGCAGGCAAATCTTTAAAATATTCACTTGTAAAATTACCATCGCTTCCCAGTTCACTATTCCAATATTCAGGATAAGGGCCGGCTGTTTCATCCAGAAATTTTTTAAAATCAGAATTCGAAACCTCGTACTTGTCTATATAGAAATCAGGAAGGTTTTCAATACTTTCAGGGAACTCATCTTTTTCTCCGCTTGCAGATCCCATGAGAAATTTTCCTGATCTGACAAGCAGCATTTCTCTTTTGTCAACACTGCTTATTATTTCATTTTTATATTCAATACGCTCTATATATGGTTTTTTATCATATCTGCTGTCAATGCTTTTATCAGGTTTAATAGAGATTACAGACATGCCTGCCCGCAATACTGGTGACTCTTTTCCATTTGCAGTGGTAAATTCTGCAAGATAAGTATGGGAATTCACGGTTTCTTCTTTTTTAACAAGAACGACACTGCCGATTATAGCATTATTTGAGAAAATATAATAGTCATTCAAAACCGGTTTTTCGAAAAAACTTATTGTTATATAATTATTCTTCCTTACAGTTCCAATTTTCCCCTCAACAACATAATCAGATGAATTCACATCCACACCTGTAAAAAGAAGAAGCATAGAAGCAAAATAAAAAGTAAACAATTTCATTTTATTTTAACCCTGAATAATTCATCTGAACGCTCTGAAAATTTTTCTGCCCGGCCAGCGCAGACATGTAAGCGGATTATCTTCATACATTGCACCTGTATCAATACCAATAATATTTCTTCTATCATCAAAATATATACTGTCACTATTATTCAAAAATGGCGTTGGTGTATGCCCGAAAATAACAGTTTTAGCCCATCTGAAGTTAGCCAGAAAAAAATCTTCCCGTATCCATAGTATATCATCTTTCTCATGATTAGCAGGTTCACCTTTGTAGGGATTAAGCCCTGCATGAACAGCGATAAAATCATCACCTTCATAAAATAGCTTCAGGGAATTAAAAAAATCTTTATGCTTTTCAGGAAGCTTCATATCCCCAAGTTCTCTGGTATAACTAAGAATAGTGGCCATACCGCCGTTTCTTATATATAATTCGTATCCACTGCCAGTGGTATAATAGTTTAAAAACATATCTTCATGATTACCTTTAAGGAAGCAGGATTTATACTTTACCGATATATCTGCAAGATATTCAATTACTTTACAGGAATCTTCACCTCTGTCAATATAATCTCCAAGAAAAATAATTGTATCATCATGAGAAATATTATCCTCAATCAGCTCCATCAGTTTTAAAAGTTTATAATACTGCCCATGGATGTCACCAACTATATAATACATTTTATCCGCTTGATTCAATATAATCTATAATGTCATCAACATTAAAAGGCTTTTTGAATTTTCTGAATGATGAGAATATTTCATCATCAGCAAGGGAATCCTTTTCTCCATGGATGAGTATCAGATTATAATTCAGATTAATTATTTTTTCTATTATACTGCCTGCGGAAAAAAGTTCACTGGTGAAATCAAATATAAGATTCTTGTATCCTCCCAGATCCTCAAGATTCTCCATATTTTTAAACTCATCCACAGATATAATGTTAAGTTTATAACCATTATCAGAAATTACATCACTCAAAAGAAGCCGCATCATAGGATCATTAATTACTGCCAGCACAGTCCCTCTGTCCCGCTTAAGAATTTTATCGCTGTTTACTTCCCTTATTCTCTCTATCTGATCCAGAAAATCAGTTGTGGGAAACATAACATTCATAGAAAAAAGTGTCGGTATACTCAATGAATCAACTTTTACAATTGACCCGATGTTTCTTAAACTGCTTATGGCACTGTCAATTCCAATACCTATTTTTTCCTCATTATTCTGTTTATATGAAAAAAGTCTTTTTTTAATTTCACTATGACCTGGAAATGATTCCTTTAATTTTTTGAAATGAAAATATGCGGAGACATTATAATTATCTTTCCTGAGGATTATATCACATGAGGAATCCTTGTTCATGAAAGGATAAAGTGAAAAGAAAATGTTATAAACTGACTCTTTTAAAACCTGTTCAGAAGTAAGAATAAAAGGATCATCACCTGTAAAATCAGCTGAAACAGTAAGTGTGCCATAATCAAGGATTTCCATAAGTTCACGTACAATCTGACGTATAACTACTGATAATTTTATCTGATCTTCTATTTTTATTATAGAAAGGTCATGACTGTTTTTCCGCTTTTCAACAAGAAAAGCGGTAAGAGTAAAAAGAGACCTTATTACCCGCTGATACTCTTCAGGAATATCATCACCGAACCACTCCATTGACTTGCTCATAAGAATATCAACATTCCCGGTTACAGCATTCATAACTGTAGTACGCTCCTGATCGATATTATGAAATATCTGTTCAAGAGACTTTTTTATAATGCTGTCATAATCAATGCTCATAAAAGATCACTTCCCTGATTCTCTTTCATTAATTCTGTTATTAAGCTTTTGGAGCAATACTTCTGCTTCTGTAATTGTTTTACATTCCCACAATCCTGTTAGTATATTACCATTAACGGAAATAAATCTATAGTTTTTTTCATTAATTTTTAAAAAAGCAGAATGTCTTTCAGAAGCCTCAACAGTGATATAATTTTCATTTTCAACAATATTACGGTAGAGACTAAAGGCTTTATTAAAAGACTCCCTTTCACTTATAAAAACAAAACACCTGTTGTTTCCAGAATTAACCCTGCTGTAAAAGACATTATCAATTTTACTAAACTCATTTAGACTCTTTTTACTATAAATTACATTATTATCTGAAAAACTCTTCAAAAAATCTATTAAATATGGAAGTTTATAGTCGGATTCAGCTGTACCGATATTATTTTCAACTGTCTTCACAAGCAGAGACATCTCTTTTCTCAGGAAAGGTAAGGCTTCACTGTTTTTAACATAAATAACATAATCTCCTTTTCTTCTTAAATAAAAAAGATCACTCTTAAAATCATTACCGTTTTCATATGGCAGCCATTCCTCAAATCCGGCAGTAGATGAAAAAAATCCGTAAGCATTAAGAATAGTGGAGAATTTTATAATATTCAAATCAATATATATCTCATTATTATCGATATCACGATACCTGCATTTACTATATGAAATAACACCCTTATCTGCATATGCAGAATTATATTCATTTATATTGCTGCTATCTTTATTTATGATCTCATCTGCTATTATCCATCCGGGAATATCCGATTCAGATGGGATAAGAAATTCAGTTTTAACATTTTTTTTCGGTAAAAGCATGCATGAAGAGAATAAAAGTATAATAACAGCAGTAAAAGCAAAAAAGCCTATACGCATTTTCACAACTCCCTGCCTGCAAAATGACACGCAGCAAGGTGCTCATCACCACCTGCTGCATAATTTTTAAGTTCAGGATATTCAGCAGAACATATTTCTTTTGCCAGGGGACACCTGGTACGGAAGTAACATCCTGAAGGAGGTGAGATTGGTGATGGAACCGTCCCCTGCAGTATAATTCTTTCTGAACCTTTTCCGGGAACAGGTTCAGGAATAGCGGAAATAAGGGCCTTTGTATATGGATGAAGCGGATTTGAATAAATAGCATCAGCATTGGTCATCTCAACTATTCGCCCAAGATACATTACCGCTATTCTGTCGGAAACATGACGCACCACAGTAAGATCATGAGAAATAAATAGATATGTTAAATTAAATTCATTCTGCAGGTCAAGAAGCAGATTGATTATCTGAGATTGAATAGATACATCAAGGGCAGATACAGGCTCGTCGCAGATAATCAGTTCGGGATTAAGAGAAACAGCCCGGGCTATCCCTATCCGCTGTCTCTGGCCGCCTGAAAACTCATGGGGATATCTGTTCAGGGCATTTTGAGGAAGACCTACAATATCCAGAAGTTTTTTAACACGGGAAATCCTTGCCTCACGGGAACAGATTTTATGAATAATAAATGGTTCCTCAAGAATATAACGGATAGTATGACGGGAGTTAAGGGAATCAACAGGACCCTGAAAAATCATCTGTATGTTTTTCCGCAGAGGCCTCATTGCCCTGTTTCCCAGATTTGAAATACAGATATTTTTAAAATTAACCTCACCTGCCGTGGGCCGATAAAGATTAACAATAGTTCTACCAAGAGTAGTTTTGCCGCATCCAGACTCACCTACAATTCCCAGGGTTTCACCGGATAAAGCATTAAAAGATACACCATCAAGAGCCTTAACGCTTTTTCTGCTTTTCCGGAAAAGACCTTCCCTGACAGGGAAATGGGTTTTTAAATCTTTAACAGAAAGAAATATTTCACTCATAATTCTCTCCGCTTTTATAACAATAAACAATGTGATTATCACCTTTATGTACTGCATCCGGATGCTTTTCATAACATCTGCTGAAAACAAGAGGACACCTGTTCTGGAACCTGCACCCTTCAGGATATTCAGCAATAGAGGGAACCATACCTTCTATTGATTTTAATCTGGATTTCCTTTTATATTCGAACTTAGGGATAGAATCAAGGAGTCCTCTTGTATATGGATGCATGGGGGCGGCAAAAATAGACTCCACACTTCCCGATTCGGCAATTCTACCTGCATACATTACAATGACATTATCGCACAATGCGGCTATAACTCCCAGATCATGGGTTATAAATATAACAGACATCCCGGTTTCAGCCTGAATACTTTTTATCAGATCAAGAATCTGAGCCTGGATGGTAACATCAAGAGCGGTTGTAGGCTCATCAGCGATAAGTATGTCAGGACTGCATGCAAGTGCCATTGCAATCATTACTCTCTGTCTCATCCCTCCTGAAAGCTGATGAGGATATTCTTTCAGACGCTGTTCCGGTTCAGGTATACCCACTCTTTCAAGAAGTCTTATGGATTCCTGAAATATTTCATTTTTTTTCATATCTTTTCTATGGAGATGAAATACTTCAGCCAGTTGCTTGCCGGTGGTCTGAACAGGATTAAGGGCAGTCATTGGTTCCTGAAACATCATTGCAATCCGGCTTCCCCTTATTTCTGACAATTC
>CAYYKZ010000195.1:0-5665 GCA_964468455.1 uncultured Leptospirales bacterium
GTGTATTTTTGAGGGTGGAGGACCGGCAACAATTTCTTTGACAGCCGGTTCAGGGGTTGTATCCGCATCTACAAATTCCGCTCAAATTGAAAAAAATGCTGATGCAACTTTAATTATTGATAGTGCAAAGTAAGTGATTTAAATTTAGTTTTTTATCTGATCTGAAAATGAGAGAGAAAAGAGTAGTATGAAAAAAAATAAGCTCATAGCAGTAATAATATTCATTCTTGCAGTATCCCTTGTATCTGCAAAGGAAAATCACAAGTGGCAGCGTTTTTCCGGTAAATGGGTTGTGGAAAATTCCCGTGTTACTGAAACAAACGGCTGGGCTGCTCCATGGAACTACTATGAGCTTATTAATAATAACTCTATTGTATCATTAAAGGATTTTTCCGGTTACTCCTCAATAGAATTTACAATGGAAATTTTTGACAGGAAAAAATCTCCTGCAGAGGTTCTTGTATCATTTGGAGTACGCAGCGAGTATAAAAACTGGCTTTACCATATTTATGCTTTTAAAATCTCCGGAGGATTCTGGGGTATAAACAAAGTTTCTCTGATTCATTCTGACATGGAGAACAAAACACTCCCCTATGCCACAAAGAATAATATTTTTATTAATAAGCTTGCCTGTGAAAAATTTTCAATGAAGTATAAAAAGAAGTATAACTGCAGAATCGATATTTCAGGGAATGAGGCAACCCTCTTTGTTGAAGGTGAAAAGGTACTAACAGGCACACTCCCATCTGAGAATTATAAGGGGCGTATTGCATTCAGCTCAAAAAATACAAAACTCGCCATTGACAATGTACGTGTAAAAAAAGGGGACAAGGTTGTATTTGAAGACAACTTTGATGAAGACTCAATTTATGTGCGCACAGTCAAGGGCAGGGTTGTGAAAAGTGAAGATGAAGTTGAAGATCCTGCAGCTGAAGAGTTGAATAATAAGTAGGCCTGATTTTAATTGAAGTATTTGGTATTCTGAAAAAGGGAAAGGGCTTATCCTTAAAAAGGTTAGCCCTCTATAAAATTTAAAAAATCCTCTGCTGAAATTACATCAATATCTGATAATTTAAAATCCTTAATATTCCTCGTAATTATAAAATCACTTTTACCTCCCTTTGCAGTGTAGTATTGAATAGCATCTTCAAAATCTTTGAAACCTGACTGTAATGCTGACTCAATTATTTTCTTATCTACAGGGAGAATTGTTACCAGAGATTTAAGCTTTGTAAGAATTTCGATGGTTTTATCTCTTGTATTTTCTTTTCTTAAAATGTAGAAGAGATTTGAAAAAATAAGAGATGATACAAATGCACGGAATTTACCTGATTCTATAAGGGTAAAAAGGATTGCTGAATGAATATAGAAGGGTTCTCTTTTTGTTAAAAGATCGAGTATAATGTCTGTATCAACAAACAGCCGTTTCATTATCTGTACTTATCCGACAGATAATTACTGTACTCATTTTTGTAATTATTTGCAGATTCAGGTCTTATTACTCCTGATAGTTCTTCAACAAGGGGGGAGATTTTTTTATTGCTGTTTTTTTTAGAAACAAGAGAATCAAAATATTTTTCCACCATTTGTGAAAGACTGGTATTGTGCTTATGTGCATAATCCTTGGCCTTGTCAATTATATCTTTATCTAGTTTTAGTGTCAGTTTTGTGTTCATGTCAACCTCTTCTATACGTCTATACGTACAATATAATTATAATTGTACGTGCTGTCAAGTAGCTGAATGTTTTTGAAAAATATTTTTCTGATTTATGTGAATTATATTAAGAAAAAGTTCTTGAAGAATTTGCTCTCAAAAGGCATAGTTTTTTAAAAAAATATAAAGAACTCATTCAAGCAGCTTTAAATAAAAGAGAAAGAGGAATGAATATGAGCAACGTGTCTGTTTCTGCAAGGCAGAACCTGGAAGTCCGGGGGAGTTTAATATTCTTTTTCGGATTTATTATGATCGCTTTTTTTGCAGTCCTGTTTCAGATCCTGGCAGGGCAGGGGATAGTAACAATAGTTCCTCCGGCTCTTGTTAATGCGTTAACCATAACACTGGCATTTATAATATATAGAAGAAAAAAGACAGGCCGCAGTGCTGTTGTGCTTTCATGGACTGCATCAACACTTGCACTTACTGTGAGCCTGATTGCCCGTTTTATGTATGCGGTAAAGTATGACTGGACCTATGCTGTTGAAAGCTATCATATCTCTGTAATTTCATTTACCGCTATAGTCCTTGTTCAGTTTCTGTACAGCAGGCGCCTTTTTATTGTTATGGCCATTATTTTTATAAGCTCATGGGCCGGATTTATGTATTTTGCCCATTTAAACGGAGTAGATTTTTATCTCTACTCCATGAAGGATGGAGAGGTTTACCACGGTGTAATGCTTTTAAGAGAGCTTTATTATTTTGTTCTTATGGGGCTTGCCACTGTTGTGATTTATTTTAACATACCCATTGTTGAGGAGTTCGACAGAAAAACTACCCAGCAGCAGAACACAATATTTGAGCAGTCCAGAATTCAGGGAGAGCTGGCCCGTGAAGTTAATGATAATGTGGAGGAGCTTTTTCAGCGCCTGGAGCAGCAGAAAATTATTCTTGAGCAGTTTAATCATAATATGCAGGATCAGGCATCAACAGTTGAGGAGATTTCTGCCACAATTGAAGAGCTCCAGGGTTCAGCAGAAAGTATTGCTGAAAGCGCGTCAGTGCAGATTGATGAAAATTCCCGTATGGAACAGATTCTGAAAAATCTCCAGGGCATAAAGTCTGAAACAAAGATAAGCCTTGATGAGACAAGCGGCCGCATAGAAAAAACAGTGGTGAATTCGAAAACCGGCAAGGATTATATGGACAGAGTGGAAAAGTCGGTTGATGAACTTAACAGCGAAAACAGAAATATAACAGAAACGGTTAATCTTATAACAGACATAGCAGACAGGATAAATCTTCTTGCCCTTAACGCATCAATTGAGGCAGCCCGGGCTGGTGACCAGGGAAGAGGCTTTGCTGTTGTAGCTGATGAAATAGGGAAACTTGCTGTACAGACATCAGAGAGCGTTAAGCTTATAGTTGAAATAACCGGCAGAACTGAAAAGACAATGAAAGATACCAGAGGCGTTATTAAATCAGCAATTCCTCTTATTCTTGAAATGATTTTCTACATGGAGGAGAGTTCGGAGAGTATAAAGGAGCTAGTAAAAAATATAGACCTTGAGGACAGAGAAATCGGGGATATGTTGAGACAGATGGCTGCGGCAATGGATCTGGCAAAGAGTATTGCCACAGGAACTGACGAGCAGAAGAGAGCCATAGAAAGAACAAACAAGGCCCTGGAAAATGTAAATGAGGCCATAGGTTCCATTGTGAGCGGTATAGATGAAATCGTAAAATCATCAGGGGCAATTATTGAAAACGCTGCTCATCTGCGTGACAGGGCGGGCGAATCGGTTAACATGGGGGAAGAATAGTTTTTTAATCCTCCATGTCCCAGAAATAATCTTTATTTGTAAGCTCTTCAGGCTTTTCATTGTCAGATTCTATCCTTGGAATATATTCCGGAAATGGGGGAATGCATCAGGGAATGCCGGGTCGTCCCAGCGGCGTGCTATCCAGGCGGCATAATTGATATAGCGAAGCGCTCTTAAAGGCTCAACAAGGCGCAGCCAGGAATTTTCGAAATGTCGGAACTCCCTGTATCCATCAACAAGGAGAGCCCTCTGCCTCAGCCCTTCAGCATCCCGTGACGGTGCAAGCATCCATATATCCTGCACAGCAGGGCCTGTGACAAAATCGTCAAAGTCAAGGAAAAACCATCCATCATTTCCGTGAAGCAGGTTACCCATGTGGCAGTCAGCATGTATTCTGTGGTATGGTACATCTTCTGCCAGTGTGTCGAAAATACGCGCTGTCTCTTCTACACATTCTCTGTACCGGTTTATGCAGTGAGCAGGAATAAAATTATTTTCAAGAAGGAAGCGTAAAGGTTTTAACCCGTAGGTTTCACCTGTAAGTCGGGGCCTTGCTGCTGCATCAGATGCTGCCCCCGTGTTGTGTATTCTGGCAATAAGGCGTCCCAGTGTTTTAATTTCAGAATCTGAAAATTCATCTTTTATTCGGCCCCCTGTTCTGGGCCATATGGCGTAGTAGATATCTTCAATTATATGGATCGTTTCCCCATCTGAAAATTTCATGGGAGCACAAACCGGCACTTCGTCATTCTGAAGCTGGAATAGAAAATTATGCTCATCAAGTATCTGTTCATGTGACCATCTGCCCGGTCTGTAAAATTTAGCTATAACATGGTTTCCTGTTTCAAGCTTAAGGTCGTAGACCCTGTTTTCATAGCTGTTTAACGCCATGCAGTGTCCGGTTGGTTCAAGGCCGCTTTTTTCAAGTGCTTTAATAACAACATCAGG
Organism: uncultured Leptospirales bacterium; assembly: GCA_964468455.1. GTDB lineage: Bacteria > Spirochaetota > UBA4802 > UBA4802 > UBA5550 > JBBAGC01. The sequence goes on from CAYYKZ010000195.1 coordinate 4,427, forward strand.
TGTAAGGTCAAAGAAGAAATTATTCATAGGTATTCCTGTAATTAGTTATTCCCTGATAATGGCGGAATTTACAGGCTTATGTCAATCAACAACTGTTATTACTTTAATTTTTTCTTTGAGCTGCCTGCGGTACATGGTATTCAGAAGTAAATAGGCCATGTTCTGGAGGGTATATTCAGTATATTTTTGAGTAATTACAAATAATATTTTTATTGCAAGGTGATAAAAATCTGGTTGCTATTATGGCGAATAAATAGATTAATCAGATTTAGTTTATACAAAACAGAGGTTATATGAAAGTAAGGGATTTTCTTGAAAGCAGCAGGATCCATCTGCTTAAGGCAGATGATACCATACGCGATGCTGTTGCTGTTTTTAGCGAAAAGAAAATTGATGCCGCTCCTGTTGTTGATGGGAATGATGCTCTTATAGGTCTCTTTTCCAAGAGTCATGTTTTCAGGGCAGTAAAAAATAATGCTGATCTTAATGCTCCGGTGAGCGATTATATGACAAGGGATGTGGTTGAGGGACACCCTGATGATGAAGTAGAGGACAGATTTTATTTTAAGCACTCCTATCTCCCTGTGGTTGAAAACGGCAAAGCGGTTGGACTAATATCTATACCGGATTTTGTGAAAACCTATCATGATCATTACAAGATGACAAGGCTTATAATGGATGCCATACTTCAGTCTTCTAAAAACCTGATAATTGCCACAGATTCAAATGCCTGGATAAATTTTGTTAACAGGTCTGCTGAGGATGTGCTTGGTTTAAGTGAAGAGAGGCTTTCAGGACACAGGCTTAATGAATTTATCCCTGAGGTTAATCTCCTGGAAATTATCAAAACAGGGGAGGCTCCGCCCCTTGCAAGGGTGAGCGTTAAAGGTGAGCCATATTTTTTACGGAGCTACCCGATTAAAATCGGTGATGATATTATCGGAGCTGTCGCGATATTTCAGGATATTGCAGATCTGGAAAATATTATAAATGAACTCGAGACTTTTAAGGAACTGAATAAAGACCTGGATGCTATAATTGAATCATCCTCAGACGGAATATTTGTCTGTGACGGACAGGCCAATGTGTTAAGAATAAACAAAGCCTATGATGAAATTACCGAGCTTGATACCAGCAGTTTTTACGGAAAAAATATGGATGATCTGGTGAACCAGGGATTTTTCTCACAGTCAGTTACTCTTATTGTTCTGGAAAAAAAGGAACCCTGGAGTATAATTC
>CAYYKZ010000196.1:0-5661 GCA_964468455.1 uncultured Leptospirales bacterium
CCTGACATAATTTCACAGATTCAATAAAATATTTTTGTCCATATCTGCTTTTAAGAAGGTCCCTCTTCCCGCGGCACCTTGTGAAGCAGTGGTATGTTACTCCCTGGGCAATGGTTCTTAAAGGTCTTGGCATTTTCTCCTCCTCAATTAATATCCGGATCTCATGAGTAATTAATATTAATACGTTTTTAATAGGATTATTTTTGAAAAAAATTCGGGGTCAGAGCATTTTTTATTTTTTCCGGCTCTGACCCTTACCATCTGCCCTGAATGAAAAATTTCACGTTACGTTTTTTTCTTGTTAAATTTTAATCCTTATTAAAAATACTCCATATATTACTGATGCTGTTCACTATTAAGAGACAAAACCGGCTCCCCGATAAATGCCTCTGTAACTGCTGAGCAATTCAACCAGGCTTTTGTTTTTTAACGAGCATATGCATTGAACTATTATTTATACTGAGGAGATGATATAATGACTGATTATTTAAAAAACTATCCCGATTCAAAAGGCTACTTTGGAGAGTATGGAGGTTCATTTATCCCCCCTGAACTTCAGAAGGAGATGGACAGAATTACCGACGCCTATTACTCAATCAGCAAATCGCATAATTTTATTTCAGAATTGCGAAGTATAAGAAAACATTTTCAGGGACGCCCTACTCCAACTTATTTCTGCAACAACCTTTCAGACAAAATAGGGGGCCGTATTTACCTTAAGCGTGAAGACCTTAACCATACAGGCGCACACAAGCTTAATCACTGCATGGGCGAAGCCCTGCTTGCTAAATATATGGGGAAAAAAAAGGTTATCGCTGAAACCGGCGCCGGTCAGCATGGAGTTGCGCTCGCTACAGCTGCGGCCTACTTTGGCCTGGAATGTGAAATTCACATGGGTGAAGTTGATATTGTCAAAGAACATCCGAATGTTGTGCGAATGAAACTTCTTGGAGCAGACCTTATTCCTGTTTCACACGGATTAAAAACATTAAAAGAAGCTGTTGATTCAGCCTTTGAATCATACCTTAAAGATCCGGTTAATGCCATGTACTGCATTGGTTCAGTTGTTGGTCCCCACCCATTCCCCATGATGGTTCGGGACTTCCAGCATGTGGTAGGTCTTGAGGCAAGGGAGCAGTTCATGGAAATGACAGGAGAACTTCCTGACACTATTGCGGCCTGTGTTGGAGGCGGGTCAAATGCAATGGGACTTTTTTCTGCTTTTATTAATGATGAGAATGTAAGAATTATCGGAGTAGAGCCTTCAGGAAGATCTCTCAAAATAGGTGATCATGCTGCAAGTCTTTCATACGGGAAACCGGGAGTTCTACATGGCTTCCGCAGTTACCTGCTCCAGGATGACGCGGGCGAACCACAGCCTGTTTATTCCATAGCTAGCGGACTCGATTACCCCGGCTCCGGCCCGGAGCACTGCATGCTCAAGGATAAAGAGCGTGTTGAATACACAATGGTAAATGATGAGGAATGCCTTGACGCTTTCTATACTCTTTCAAAGGTTGAAGGGATTATTCCTGCTTTAGAGAGTGCCCATGCACTTGCATTTGCAATGAAATACGCTAAAGAAAACCCGAGAAAATCGATTCTTGTTAACCTTTCAGGAAGAGGGGACAAGGATATAGATTTTGTTGTGGATAATTACGGTTACAGATAAATATTAAGATTTAAATTTAATTCCTCAGCGTTAAACTACTCATTTTTTCGCTGAGGAATTAAAAATACCAGATAGCCATCACAATACAGAATTACCATAAAAAATAAAATTTAAAACATACAAAAGAATACTCCATGTTTATAATTAACATGCTGATTATATAAGCCCTGCTTAAGAAACAACCTGCTAAAAAAAATCATTTTTTTTGAATCTTCCCGCCTTTATACTCTTATTATTCCTATAAGGAGACAGATAGCAAACCTGTTCACTATCTGTCTCCTTTCAGCAAAAGGGTCTGAAAAAAATAAGTAGTTTAAATTTTATCAAGTAACTGCTGTTTTTTAGGAAAGGCTGTTATAATACAATAAGGAGGTTTACCATGAACAGTATATGTGTAAAAGGGCATCTGATTGGAATTCCCGAATTAACCCGGATTAAGAATAAGGCTGTTTGTTCATTCTCTGTGCTGGGACATGAGGATTCGGATGTTGACAAGGAAACACATTTTTTCAAATGTGAGGCAACAGGAAAACTGGCTGAAGCTATTAAAGAGAGAGCAGACGATGGCATGGAAGTTTTCATCGAGGGAAAGCTTGAAACAATCAGCTCCTATGATGAAAAGAAAAACCGATTTTATGACAACAGAATATCCGTTGAAGGATTCATAAGCTCAGAACTTGAACATATGACAGCATAGACTTATTTTCAATTCTCTGCCGGGATTCCGGGGGGAAAATCTTCCGGCACTTATTAAAGACTTTATCCGTCCTGAAGTCTTTACTGAAAAAAGCTTAGACAAAGCCACATATACCCCGAATGCCTGCGGTTTTATATTTAAAATCCGGTTTATTTATCCAAAAACATGTTGACTCATGCTGCTTTTTTTTAAAATCTTTTTTTTTGCATAGAAATTAACAATAAATCAGGTTTTAAAAAATGTCCCATTCTGAACAGTGATTCTGAAATACTTTTCAACTTACTTTTACTATTAAATATGAATTCCGGGGAAAAACATGACAGCTGTTTTTAAAGATAAAATAATATCAGTAATACGGGACATCCCGACTCTAAAGGGCCTGTCAAACGATGAACTTGAAATGATTGCTCCGCTTTTTATAGAAAAAACATTTCAGCCCGGAGACTTTATCATCGTTGAAGGCACCCAGGGTGATTCAATGTATATTATAAACAGAGGATCTGTACTTGTAACAAGTTCAGACAGAAAAGGAGAAGTTGTAACATTGGGAACATTGAAAGATGGTGCTTTTTTTGGCGAGCTATCCCTTTTCGACAACCTGCCAAGGTCGGCTACTGTTACAGCAGTCAGGGAAACTTCAATCTTTATGATTACAAGAAGTGATCTTGATAAAATCTTCAGCAGTAATCCGGTTATTGCCAACAAAATTTACTACAACACTCTGCTGGAAATATTTTCAAGGTTCAGGCAGAAAATTTCCAGCTTCACCTTTTCCCAGTCATACCTCAGGGAAAAGAGTGAAAAATTAAAAGAGATAAACAGAGACCTTTCAAAGGCGCAGGAGATACAGAATTTCTTTATTAAAGCTGATCCTGGTGATACAGAAGAGAGGGGAGTAAAGTACAGTCACATGTACAAACCTTCAATAGCAATCGGCGGCGACTTTATAAATGTGCATTCAGAAGGGAGCAGAATATATACAATTATTGCTGATGTGCAGGGTCATGGAATAACGGCGGCCCTTGTAACAGGAATTCTTAAAAGCGCCTTTGTTATGCTTGTAAAGGAATGCGGCAATGACCCTGTAGAGTTCCTTTTAAGACTTAACAATCATCTTTATGAAGTTATCAATAACCTCTTTGCAACATGTTATTATTCAATAATCGACACAGAAAATAAAAAAATAATCTTTGCAAAAGCAGGACATCATCACCCCTTTTTCTGGAATTCAGCAACAGGTTCATTTAACAATATTACCAGCCTTGGACCGGGCCTGGGCATCATTGATGAACCTCAGTACAGCGCTGTAGAAATGACATACAATCCGGGGGACAAGCTTCTTTTTTTTACTGATGGAATAGTTGAGCAGAGAAATAGCGACAATGAAATGTATGAAACGGAAAGATTAAGCCGTTCATTTAAAAATGCTATATCAGATAATGAGGCAAACATACTGGATCGGCTCTTTGATGATCTTCACTCATTTTCCGGGGAGATGGAATATGAGGATGATATAACCATGCTCCTTTATGAATTCTGAAACAGGCAGGGAACTGTTATTCCGCACCTGGCCGGGAACCAGATATAATTAAATGACTATTTCCGGATTGCTGGTATAACGCCCTGATCATTCTGCTAATTTACAGCTAATTATATGACTCTTTTAAAATTTCAGATAAAAAAAAATTTTTCTATTTCCTCTGTATATTAATTAAGAGAACTATAACTACAGGGACAAAAAAAATGCGCTCAATATACTTATTGCCTTTAGTTCTTTTATTCTATGCATGTTCAGCTGACAACTCTGAATCATACGAATGCATACCATGTGATGATATAGCTGCCCAGGCAGATAATGCCTTTTCCTCAACAACTATCACCGGAACCAGGTGGCTTTATCAGCTTCAGGATGCTGATCCTTCAGAAATATCATTAACCGGATTTGATACAGTTGTTATGGACTATTCCTCTGACGGATCTGATTCAGGGAAATACACTCCGGCTGAGATTAATGATATAAAAATTTCGGGAATACAGGCAATCGCATACCTGAGTATAGGTGAAGCTGAAAATTACAGGTATTATTTCAATAACAGCTGGATTTCAGGAACACAGCCGGGTGATAATGCTCCATGCTGGCTTAACCGCACAAACCCGGAATGGGAAGGTAATTACAAGGTACAGTACTGGTCAGAGGCATGGCAGCAGATAATACTGGGATATCTTGATAAAATTATTGATCAGGGATTTGACGGAGTATACCTGGACATTATTGACGGATTCGAATACTGGAGCAGCAGCTCAAACGGTGAGGGATATTATATAAGTGAAGAAGAGGCCGCCCTGCGCATGATTAATTTTGTCAAACGAATAGCATATCACGCGCGTGTAACAAGAGGTAGAAATGGTTTTCTGATAATACCGCAAAATGGAGAAAACATTCTGGATTTTGACTCAGGTATTTCATATCTCGGTGCAGATGACTATATAAATACTATCAGCGGGATAGGGATAGAAGATCTTTACTATGACGAAATACATCCTATACCCGGAGCAGAAACAGATTACAGGCTTCCATATATTAATCAAATAAAAAGTGCGGGGAAGAAAGTGCTTGTTGTGGATTACCTTGATACAGGAACACATGCTGAACCTGTACCTTCATGGAGAACTGCTGTATCCACAGCAGGATTCTACCCATATGCTGCAATCAGTGACAGAGAACTTAATGAAATAAATACTTTTACAGGGCAGCCCTGATAAGAACCGCTGCTGATCAATTGTGTATTCCCCGTGAAATTCAGTTTTTGATTATCATCAATAATTATAAAACAGCAGATTAAAGCTGCATAAGATATATAAATCTTGTTGCAATTTTGAACATAATAATCAATTGTTATAGAAGTACCGGATCAGTATAACTTATATCTGATTAAATAATGTTGCTTACTAACACATCTTCATAAATAATTACTGTTCCCGGATAATCTAAAGAGGAAAGAAGACAGGCCTATGCTGAAAAAAGGTGAAAAAACCAGGGAACACATTCTCCTCTGCGCGGAAAAAGTTTTTTCTCAAAAAGGTTATTATCAGTCGCAGATTTCCGACATTGCTGTAATGGCAAAGGTTGCTAAAGGCACTTTATACCAGTACTTTACAAACAAGGAAAATCTCTTTACAACAATGATTGATAATTACGCCACTCAATGGGAAAATGAAGTATACCTGGATATAGAGAATTTTATGGGCACAGGTTCTGCTGAGGAGTATGCCCATGCTTATCTTAGCCACA
>CAYYKZ010000197.1:0-5661 GCA_964468455.1 uncultured Leptospirales bacterium
TTAATAATTTTCAGGAATATAATTATATTTATAGAAATGGTTATTTTTATGAAGATTCCCTATTTTACTTATGTGTTGCACGCGCTCTTTCCGAAGATTATATAGGGGCTGAAAGTTCCATAGAAAACTACATCCGTATTTTCCCGGAAGGTAATTACAGGGAGAAAGCGGATGACCTTTCATTGAAGATAAAAAATGAGAAGGAGAAGCCATGGAAAAGTCCCCTCAAGGCAGCGGCAGCATCTGCGCTTATACCTGGATCGGGTTATATCTATACAGATAATTATACCCTGGGGTTTATATCTTTTGCCACAAACGGGTTATTTCTTTATCTGATTTATGACGGGTATAAAAAGCAGAATGATCTGCAGATGATATTTTTTTCATTAGTTGAATTGTCTTTTTATAATTATTCCATAATCGGTTCAATAAAAAGTGCTCATGATTATAATTCCTCAGATTCATTTAAAAAAGAACTTATTATGGGTGTAAAAAAAGAGTTTTAAATATAAAGGTGTTTATGGACAGAAAATCTTTAAAATTTGATACACTTGACAGTATTGATCCGGAAAAAAGTCAGTTAATTAACTTTGAAAAAATAATCAAAAATGAGAAGCTTGAGGATGTTGCGGAAAAGTTTGTTGAGTCAACATATGTTGAACAGCATTTTATGCGTAAAGATGCTATAGACAGGTTTCTTGACTTTATTTTTTTTAAAACGCAGACCGGATATTTTCACGTTATCCATATGGCATATCCATTTAAAAGAATGCATGACAGGGAACTTGAAAAGCGGGTTATTGCTCTTATTAATGAACATCTTTATCCGGAAATAGTTTTAAGAATGCTTAAGTTTTTTACCCGCAATATTCATGATTCTGATACTAATCTTTATATGGCTAACCTTGTTGAGTCTGAATCTATTATAAGGTCAGTGTATGAGTCATTTCTATTATTCAAAAAAGATATATATATTTATGATATGGAGAAAAAATGCCTTAATGTTAAAAGGGTTCAGCAGTTTTCTGCACAGTCTGATTCCGCGTTATCTTTACCCCTTGACGCCTGTACCAGACTTAAATATATCCTTGAATTTTTTCTGATTAAATATAATGTTACTCATATATATTCATCTGAAGATATAAAAATGTATTCAGCCAGAGCTTCGTGATATTATTCCAGCCGGTTAAAGAGAAGGTTCATCAATAAAAAACAGCACCGATTCCTGCGGGTGCTGTTTCCAGAGAAGATCATGATTGTATTGATTGAAAAGGGCTTTTATATCTCAGGGGGATTTTCCTCTTTGATATTAATATTCCTGAATCTCCTGGAATCATCAAAATTTTTTATATCATTCAGTTCCGGTTTATATTCTTTTATAAGCCAGTACATAATATCCTGCATATCTTTCGGGCTTGTATCTATTACTGTGTAGCAGTAATAGATGTCACTCTCCATTAATTTCTCTCTTATGTCATTGTGTTTATCTATGAGGTCATCCATCAGCTTTTTTAATCCAACCCGGCAGCCGTCCCTCCAGCAGGCGTATAAAAGTACATCCACATATCTGTTGTTTCTTTTATGCATAAGACGGACTATTCCTGACAATTCCGGTATTATTCTTGTGGCGCTGTATTTTTCATATTCTATTACCCGTGACCAGGAAATAGAATAATAAACATCATTGGAGACTATTTTTTTTAACATAAGGGTTTATTCCTTTTTTAAAGATATTTTTTCAATAAGCTCCTGGAGTTTTTCAAGAACCATTCTGCTTCTTATATTAACATCAATTTCGTTCAGCAGATTCAGTCTCAGCTGATAATCAAGTACAAAGTAGTTCCCTATAAAATCAGTAATCTGGCTCACGTCAACAAGGTAATTGATAAGTTCAATAAGCCTGTCTGATTCATGAACATTAATAATGAAAATCAGTTCCTGTGCTTTTATGCGCAGTTCCTTGGCAATTCTGCTGTTTTTGTTTGAAACCGGATCCGGAGTAATGGTTGTGTAATCAGCAAGATGAAGGCTTCTCGCTTTGACAACCCTTGCACGTTCTATACCTTTCAGATGGAGCTTAATGTGACTGCCGGTTTCTTCAAGTTCCAGAATTTCAGCAAGAGTGGAAATCCGTCTGCGCAGAAAAAGCATGTCAAAAAAATACCTGACAGGAAAAACCAGAATTTTGTCATTTTTTTTCAGGGAAGATGAGAGGCCCGATTTTTTTAAAGTTACAGATATGGTGCAGTGCGGGAAAAGCACTTTCTTTTTAAGATAAAAAAGTTTTGTATTCTCATTTTTCATCAATGGCGTCATCTTTAAGTAATAATATAGTAACTTATCATAAATTTGTGGTAAAATTGTACTTAGCCCCGACTCCGTATCAGCAGATATATAATTACCTTCGGATCAGAATGTGAAAAAGAATATATGAGTTCTATAGGAAAAAAAAGATTGTAAAATTTGTCAATATGTATATTGTTAAGGTATAGGGCAATAGAGAATAGCCTTTTCAGGCGGTTCTGGAGAATTGCCGCTATAAACGGATTGAGAGGTTAATAAATATGTCATCTGATAAACGTAAAGAGGAAAGAGTAAAGAAGCAGATTAAATCAGAGGTTGTAAGTGAAGATCTTATAAGTCTGAGTTCAACTGTTGATCTAAGCAAGGGCGGTATTTTTATTGCAACTCCAGAGCCGTTAAAGAGCGGATCAGAGGTTACACTTTCAATTAATTCGCCCGAAGGTGATAGTATTGAGGTAAAAGGCCTTGTTCGATGGCTAAGAGAGGACGAGGTGGCTGACGGTAAAACAGGAATGGGGATTGAGTTTACTAATATTTCAAATTCAGACAGGAAAAAGATAGAGGATATTATTAAGCAGTAAAAGGAGAAATAATTTGATTCCCTCTTCTCTCAGGTTCTGGTTTCTTGTTCATTTTGCTGCTGATATATTATTTGCCATACCTCTAATTTTTTTCCCTTTAGAATTTATGGGGTTTTGGGGATTTGAATCAGCCGGTACATTAACAGCAAGGCTTACAGGCGCAGCACTTATGGGAATAGGCGGAAATTCACTTTTTATGCATAAAGGGGGGGCAGGTGAATTTAATACCATGCTAACTCTTAAAATAATCTGGTCATCAGCAGCAATAGTTTCAATCATAATAACTATTGCTGAAGGCGGCCCGGATTCACTTTACATATTCCTTTCTATTTTTATCTTTTTTTCAATACTGTGGATATACTGGAAATTAAAAATATCCGCTTTATTAAAATAGTTCCATAATAGATTCAGCTATTATTAAATGCCCGGCTTCATTTGGATGAATCCCGTCATTCTGGACCAGGAATGGGAGGCTTGACCCCGCGGCAATCTTTTTCTCCCAGAATTCGTGAACCTTAACAACCGGGATTCTGCATTCTTTCCCGCATTGGATTATCCTGTCATAAAAAGAATATATAATTTTGTTCTGCTCCTTGTCTTCAACTGTGGTTGATGTAACAAGGACAATTTCAGAATCGGTTTTTTCCTGTATTTCTTTTACTATCTTGGTAAGGTTCTGATAAAACTCCTCTATATCAAAACCTGAGTACAGGTCATTGAGTCCGAACTGGATTATAACCAGATCGGGATTGTGGCGTATTACATCCTGCCATACTCTGTAAACTCCCCCCCGGGCTGTATCGCCGGGACTTCCGCCATTGATCAGATTTAATTTCGCTCCCGGATATTTTTCTGAAAGCATCTCCCTGAGGCCGCAGAGATATCCTTTTGTCACTCCCCATCCGTATGTGAAGGAATCACCCAGGGCGGCAATTGTAAGCTCTTCCCCTTTCTGTAGTCTTTTTATAAATTTAACAGGCTTCATGAATTCCTCCGGATTGTTAAGTAGAGAAAGATATTGTATAAGTACAATAAAAAATGTCCAGAAATTATTCTGGTAAAATAATATTTGTTGATGGGAAAACGCAGCATCTTTGATGATATCAACAGCTTAAAATATATAAAAAAAAATGTTTTAAAATGAATATTTTTTAAATTATTTCTGAATTGTTATTGCTTTTTGTCTGTTTTTAATGTAAAATATTTAATATATTACTCTATTTTTATGTATTTTAAAAATAATTCTTTGTTAACATGGGAAATAATTTGAATTATTAATAAAAATTTTTTTATTTTTAATAAAATAGTTATTATATATTATAAATCAGTTACTTGATTTTAATTTACTGATAAAAAAAAGAGCAAATTTCAGGAGTCAGCAATGAAGATCGAAATAACAATTCTTGGCCTGTTGATGGAAGGTAATCTTTACGGTTATGAGATTAAAAAGAAGATAGTTGAAAGACTTGAAGATTATGTGGATATCAAGTTCGGTTCAATTTATTATGCTATCAAGAAGTCTGTTGAAAACGGCTGGGTGAAAAGGGTCGGTACTGAAAAAGAGAGCGGTAATCCTGAAAGGTATGTTTATGAAATACTTCCTGCAGGTAAAAAGCATTATAAAAAGCTATTGAAGCAGTATTTTGACAGCAATTATATCCATTTTGATGTTGATATTGTTCTTATGTTTCTTGATTTTCTGTCAGAAGAGCAGAAGGAGCTGTTCCTTGAAGAACGGATAACTCTGATTAAAGAGAAACTTGAAGGTATAAAGGATAAAATTGATAAAACTTCATCTGAAAATAATTCTTTCAGGCATATCCATAGCTATCTTGAGCATCATTTAAAAGCTGAGTTAAGCTGGCTGAAAACATTGAAGTAGTTATTCTAATGTTTTAATAATATCTTCAAGAAAGGACGCATCTTTTTTGTATGCCGCTTCGCTTAGTTCATTTTTTAATTTTCCAATGTCAATTCTGATTCTATCAACCTGACCCGGTTTTTTGGAATCATCTTCACATTGGACTTCCAGGTTTTTTTCAAGAAGGGCTCTATTTACTGTGTGTATTTTAATAAGATTGAAGTAATGTCTTCTGGCAAGGGAAAGTGCAATGCTGTTTAGAATATCCCCCTCCTTTTCGCAAATCTGACGGAGCATATGTTTCTTTATTACTGTTATTACTGTATTATTATTTGCTTTTAAAGTTGCGGTTCTCTGTTCATTCAGAAGGAGAGCCATTTCACCGAAAACGGTTCCCGGCTGATCAATAGTGGCAACCTTGTTCCCCTTGATTTCAACATCAATTGAACCGGCCTGGAGTATATACATCTCCTCCCCTTCAGTTCCTTCACTGCATATTACTGAGCCTCTTGGGTACTCAATCATGCTGTCTGAAAGATGGTGTGATGTTTCTACAGTGAGGGATTGCTGGGATTTGCAGAAGGCTTCCCCTCTTTTGTAAGTTAAAGTGGTCAGGTGTTTTTTCAGAATATCATTGAGCCATGGGAGTCTGCGTTTTTCATATTCAGATGAAAGGGTATCAATGGCCTTGTAATATATTATTGCCAGTTCTTTTATAATTTTTTCAATCCCTTCAAGGGAGCTCATATTTTTATTGATAATTTTGTTAGTCAGCAGTACCTGCTGCGCAAGGACAATAGAGGTATTCATAAGAAACGGGAATGATGCCATCCCCTTAAGAAATTTTTCTACAGAAATTTTTTTTATTGAGCTGCTGCAGGAGGTGACAGCGGTTTCCATGCGTTCTGTGGGCAT
>CAYYKZ010000198.1:0-5658 GCA_964468455.1 uncultured Leptospirales bacterium
CTGCCTTACAAGCAGAGGGTCACTGGTTCAAGTCCAGTAGTGCCCACATAAAAAAATCAGGAGAAATCCTGATTTTTTTTATCAATAAACACATAATATATTATTAAATCATACAATTAAAATTAATTAAACTCATATAAAGCGAAAGGGCTGCCATCCTCGGGATAACAGCCCTTTCAATACGACAAATCTGAGACCAACATCTACACCTCTTAAAACTAATCTCCGAATTTGCAACTCAGGTTTTACGGGTATGATGAATTACTCACCAAAGGCTTTTTGAATATGCTGCCATCAGCCTCTTTTGTCCCCTATCCCTATCAAATTCGTATTATTAATTTACGACATAATTTAAAAAATGTCAACTAATTACTGCATTTTTTTAAAAAATTTTAAAAAATTTACCTATCCGGTTAATTATACATTATTTATAATAGTTTAATGTCGCTATTTTAAAAAAAAATAACATATTATCTTGACATAAAATGATTCAAAATTATCACTACATACTAATATTTACTCTTTAATAATTTTTTCAGTTACTTTTTTAATAAAAAGATTAACACCCCGAAGGAAAAAACTTGTCAGACGAATATATTTATTATAATTATAGAACCGGTAAAGCTGACGATCTTTCCGGCAAAGATTATTTCCAATACAGATTCTGGGAAATTCTTCCAGGTGCCCTTTCCTGGGGTACACTGATTGGAGCGGTTGTGGCATCTCTTTTTTACCCTTTTTATACCGCAATTTTTATTATCTGCTTTGATGTTTTCTGGCTTCTTAAAACAACATATCTTTCACTTCACCTAAAAGGAAACTGGAAGCGGATAAAAAATCATTTCCATACAGACTGGAATTCCAGACTTGTTCATTTCAAATACGATCATCTTTATCATATGATTATGCTCCCCTTTTACAAAGAAGATCAATCTATAATTGAGAAAACACTAATATCACTTATTGAAACTGATTACAACAAAAAGAAATTTATTATTGTCCTTGCAGCAGAGGAACGCGCCGGAAAGGAATACCACGAAGTTGCCGCACTTATGAAAAAAAAATACGGGAAACAATTTGGTCATTTTCTTGTTACAATTCATCCGGATGGAATAGAAGGTGAAATGGCAGGTAAGGGTTCAAATATTACTTATGCTGCTGAGCAGGCCCGCATCAATATTCTTGATAAAAAAAAGATACCTTATGATGACGTTCTGGTATCTGCATTCGATATAGACACAATTGTTTATCAGCAATATTTTTTATGCCTTACCTGGATGTTTCTTACCAGTGAAATTCCCTTTAATACATCATTTCAGCCGGTACCGGTTTTTAACAATAACATATTTGAAGCACCTGCAGTTTCAAGGGTTGTAGCTTATTCCGGGACATTCTGGCAGATGGTGCAGCAGGAAAGACAAAAGAGGCTTGCAACATTCAGTTCTCATTCAATCCCATTCAGCACACTCTATAGAGCCGGATACTGGCAGAGTAATATGGTTAGCGAGGATTCCAGAATTTTCTGGAACTGCTACATGAAATTTGATGGAGATTATATTGCCACTCCCATGGCATACCCTGTTTCAATGGATGCCAACCTTGCACATAATTTCCGGGAAACCATGAAAAATATTTACAGACAGCAGCGCCGCTGGGCCTATGGGGTTGAAAATTTTCCATATATTATGTTTAATTTTTCAAAAAATAAAAAAATACCTCGATGGACCAAGTTCAAAGTATTTTTAATACACCTTGACGGTTACTGGTCACTTGCGACAAATCCCTTAATAATATTTCTTCTGGGATGGTTGCCCATAATACTTGGAGGACGTGACTTCAACAGCACCATGCTGAGCTATACACTCCCCTATATTACAAGAGATATTATGATGATCACAATGAGCAACCTTGTGCTCTCTTCAATGGTGGCTGTAAGCCTTATGCCTGCGATACCTGAAGAAGGTAGAAAGCCGAAAAAATTTTACCACATCATTCAATGGCTTCTTGTACCAATAACAATTACAGTTTTCGGAGCAATACCGGCCCTTGATGCACAAACAAGACTTATGTTCAAAAAATACATGGGATTCTGGGTTACACCTAAGCACAGGAGCAATAATAAGGAGAATGCTGCATGACGCCCGGCAAACAGAAATTAACAATACTTATTCTTTTCCTGGTTTTTATTTCTGTAATACCAGTGATTATATGTTACTCAATGGGTTACAGAATCAGTGATGATTTCAAAATTGTTGAAACAGGCGGAATTTATCTTTCAATATCCGAATCTGATACAACCTTATATATAAATGACAAACTGAGAAAAAAAGCAGGCCTGGTTGGAAGAAACATCCTTGTACAGAATCTTAAGCCGGGAACATATAATATCAGACTTGAAAAAGAGAACTACGGCTCATGGAGAAAAACAATTAAAATTCATGAAAGACAGGTTGAAGTCTGCTACCCGCTTCTTGTTCCTGAAAAATTTGAGCCAGTTGAGATAAAAAAATATATACCTGATGATAAAAAAACCGCAAAAACAAAAAAGAAAAAATATATAATAAATGATGAATATAAGGAAGCTTCAGAACTATTTAAAAAACCGGCAAAACCAGGACCGGGACTACTTGCAAGATGGTATAAAAATCAACCGGAACAGATTAAAACAGGTAAAAACGTAAAACTTAAGAACAATGTTCTTCTTGTTAAAAAAGGTAACCGCATATATGCTAAATGGCTTGGGAAAGAGGAACAGCTTCCTTTTTTTATCAATACTATGGAAGAAAAACCTGTTTTCAGTTCCAGAAGTATCATTACTTCATTTGACTTCTATCCAGGCAGGGATGATTCCATACTTATCAGATTCAGCAATGGATCACTTTATGCTGTAGAAATTGATACCAGGTTTAAAACTCAGAATTCCTACAGGATATTAAGATACTGTAAGAACTTTTTAGTAGATCAGACAATGCTGTATTACTTTCACGGATCGCGCCTTTACAGCCTGGATTTTGATTAATACAGCAGATAAACTGTTTTAAATAAATTTTAATTGCTCAACTTTTATGTTTAAAAAAATATCAAAGCAGCCGTAGACAATCGGGCACTTGAGGCAGAATTATTTCTTAAAAACCACTTCAGGAATAATTTCTTCAAAAAAATCTTCCTTAAAAAATAATTGCTGACATATTTCTACATCCATTGTATACTTCTAAATTAATTTAAATCTGTTTTTCTATTCCCCTAACAGGGAGACGGGCTGTTTGTGCTGAAAGGATCCGAGTTAAACTTCTCAAAGTAACAGGATCTAATCCTGGCGATTCTGCTAACAAAATAAGGGTTATATATGTTCTGGAAAAAAACAAAAGTTAAAAACCGTAATTTTTTTGTTTCAATAGGTGCCGGACTTAACCAGATACCCCTGATAATTGAAGCCCGCAAAATGGGTTTTCAGGTAATTGGTGTGGATAAAGACTCAGCAGCTCCGGGATTTTATCACTGCGATCTTAAAATTCAGGAATCTATAGATGATTATGAAAACATTTACATTAAACTAAGAGAAATGATGTTTGATGGAAACATTTCCTCAATAATGACAAAATCATACGGGAATGCCATAATAACCACTGCATTTCTATGTGAAAAATTCAAAGTCCCATCAATTCCTTTTGAAGAAAGCAAAAAATTTTTAAACAAAAAAACTACGCGGAGAATATTCATTGAAAAAGGAATTCAAGTACCGGAAAGTGCAAAAGTAAACTCAAAAAAAATAAAAAGCCAGTTTCCTATTGTTGCCAAGCCTCAAAAAGGGCACGCTAAAGCTGATGTTAAGCTTATACACAATGAGAATGAATTTAAAAAATTCATAAGTATTCATGAAAAAAAAGAATTTATTTTTGAAAAATTTATTCCCGGAAATGAAATAATTTGCGCCGGGCTTATTGAAAACCGTAAATACTTTCACATTCTCATGTCGGATAAAAAGACTACCCCTCACCCTTATTTTGTTGATCTTATGCACACCACTCCTTCGAAATTTATTCATTTAACCGATAAAACAATACAAATCGGGCAGATGATAGCAGATACATTCAATATACAGACATCACCAATGATCATGGAATTTATAGTTGATGAAAATGAAGAACTCCAGCTTCTTGAAGCTGTGCCTGAATTCGGCGGTGAATTTATTCCTGACATAATGATCCCCGCTGCAACGGGCTATAATCATCTTGCTGGTGCAATAAAAGCAGTAGCTGATGATTCGGTAAAAAAACCCTCGAAAAATATTGTTCCTTCTCCAGTTGTTATAAAATATATAACCGGTGAAAATGGGATCCTCTCTTCATGCAGTACAGATACTGTAAAAATTATGCCCGACATATTATTCACCAGAATCTTTAAAACTATAGGCTCCAATATAAGATCCCCGGAAATGAATCACGACCGCATTGGTGTAATTGCTGCAAAGGGGAAAACCATTGAGCATGCGATGGAAAATGCTCTTGCTGCAGAAAAAAAAATGAATATAAGGATTAAACCAGATGATTAAAAAAAACAATGACTGGAATTCACATTATAATAAAAGTAAGTCCGACTTAGCCTACCCTGATGAAAATCTGGTACGTCTTCTGGCATCAAACTATTCAGAAGCTGACAATAAAGCGGATCTGAATGTACTGGACATAGGATGCGGCAGCGGCAGGCATCTGATGCTTTTAAAAAATTCCGGATTTAAAAATATATACGGAACTGATTACAGCATAAATGCACTTTCTCTGAGCAGTGAATATTTCCCATCTTCTCTGATTAACTGTGACAACAGGAAGCTCCCCTTCCCTGACGATTCTTTTGATGTGGCCGTTGCCTGGGGCTCACTTCACTATTCCGACAAAAATGATTTTGAGATAATGCTTGGTGAGATTAACCGCATCCTGAAAAAAGGAGCACGTTTATTTGCCACACTTAGAAATGAAAGAGATTCATATTTAAAAACCGGAACACATCTTGGACAGGGTACATGGAAAACCGGGCTTGATGACCTTTCAGGAACAACTGTTTCATTTTTCAGTGAAGAAGAAGTAAAAAAATATTTCAGCATATTCAGGGATTGCTCATACGGCTGGATGGAGAGAACTATTGTAGGTGATACATCGAAGGTTATTTCACACTGGGTTATTTCAGCCAGAGCTTAATTTAAAAGAAATTTTTTATTTCACCAGTAGCCTGTCAACAGAAACAAATGGACGTTTATTTTTTCCTATCTCAGGATAGAAGATACCAGCTGCTTCAATTGCATCTCCATCTTTAACCTTTACCTGATTTTTGCAGAAAGCGTCAATCGCTCCTTTAAAGTTTTTCCCGTCAAATTCCACAAGTATTGATAAACCGGTCCCTTTTGAAGTGTCCCTGACATTTGCCGCCTGTCCGCTAATTATTACCGAGGCTCCTCTGTAAAGGTATGGCTTCAATATAATTAATCCTTTTCCTTGACCCAGCCCTCGAAGATCGCCGCCTGCTCCGTCGCGGGAGCACCGCTGCGCGTGGCTTCCCGACTGACCAGATTGTGGTAGTGGTCGTAGAGGATCTTGAGCTTCAGTAGGTTCGCCGACAGCGAGACGGCCTTGGCCTCCTGCTCCTGTCGCTGCTGGCCGGCCT
>CAYYKZ010000199.1:0-5631 GCA_964468455.1 uncultured Leptospirales bacterium
TGGCCAGATAACCGGATTTATCAGCGGTATTTTACATGATTCCATATCAAATTCACCTCTTGGACTTCTTACCTTCCCGAAACTGGCTTTAGGTTTTATTGCCGGCATGATTGGAAGATCTGTAATAAAGAATAATGTTATTGCAGTACTTCTTCTCCTTTTTATTGCATCAATAATTAAAGGTGTTGTTACACTGTTTTTGAGCTATACATTTCATCAGTCAATGATGTCTGCAATTATCACTATCATACTGCCGGAATCATTTTATAACGCAATACTCGCTCCTCCTCTTTTTATTATTTATGATAAAATTTATCAGAATGAGCTGGAAAGAGAGGGGTATTTGTAAATGAGCCTTACATCCCTCCGGAACAGGATGCTTGAGGCATTTAGAAAAAGGGTTCTTCTATTTTCTGTTTGTGTTGCCTTTGCCTTTTTTATCCTTATTATTCAGCTTTTTAACCTTCAGATAATTCAGGGTGAGGAGTATGCCCGGAAAGCAAAAAGTAATATGGAAAATTATATTCCAATTGCTGCGCCCAGAGGAGAGATATTTGATAGAACCTTTGAAAAAGGTGCGTCAGGTGTAGCTCTGGTTTCCAATAGGCCTTCCTTTAATATTCTGATGATTCCGGAGCATTTCAAATCTGACAAAAAAGTACTGGAAATTCTTGAAAATTTATCAAGGATAACACCATTAAATCCGGCTGCAACATTAAAGGAATTAAGGAAAGGCAATCCCTGGGAAAGATTTATTATAAAAGATGATGTCCCTTTTGATGTTATTGTAAAAATGGCGTCGCACAGGCATCTTTTTCAGGGAATTTTTTATGAAGACGCTCCTGTAAGGGTTTATAATTATTCAGAAATCTTTTCCCATGCTGTGGGATATATAGGAAGTATCAGCAAAGAGGAGCATGACAGACTTAAAACTCAGGGGTATAAATATTATCAGACCATTGGGAAAGCCGGTATTGAACGGGAATATGACAGCCTCTTAAGGGGGGAAGACGGATTTATTCGTCGTATCGTAGATGTAATGAATAGAACTGAAGGTGAAGAGGTGGGGCTTGAACCTTCAGCAGGGAATAATATTGTTCTTACTCTTGATTATGATGTGCAGAAGGCTGCCTTTGATGCTCTGGGGAACAGCCATGGGGCAGTTATTGCTGTTAAGCCTGCAACAGGTGAAATTATAACAATGGTCAGTAAGCCGGGATATGATCCTAACAGTATTATTTCGAGAGATAACTCTGTTATTATAAGAGATCTTCTTGCTGATAAATCAAAACCTTTCTTAAACAGGGCAATACAGGCCAAATATCCTCCTGCGTCAACCTTCAAGCTTGTAACAACTATTGCGGCACTTGAAACGGAAAAAACATATCCGGATAAACGGTATGTCTGTACAGGGAAGTATACTCTAAAAGGTTACAGGGATACAGATTTTTACTGTTTCAGGGCTCATGGTTCTCTTAATCTTTATGAAGCAATCGGTAAATCATGCAGTGCCTATTTTTATAATCTGGGTCAGAGAGTGGGGCCTACAGATATAATGAAATATGCCGATTATCTCGGTTTAGGGGAAAATACCGGTCTTGATATTCCGGGAGAAATTTCCGGTTTTGTTCCTTCGCAGCAGTGGAAAATGAAAACATTCGGTCAGCCCTGGTTTGATGGTGATACTATTAACCTTTCAATAGGGCAGGGTTTTCTTTCAGTTACTCCCATGGCTCTGGCAGATATGCTCTGCGGTATTGTAAATAACGGCAATATATACAGACCATATATTCTTAAAGAGGTTTATACACCTGATAACAGCAGGGTAATCAAAAGCACAAAGCGTGAAAAAATAAGGGAAATACCGCTTTCTCCGTTAACTCTTGATACAATTAAAAACGGTATGAGATATAGCGTTACTGGGGGGACTTCAGCCCGGCTTCATTATCTGAAAGCACCTATTGCCGGGAAAACCGGAACAGCCCAGACAAGATCAATAAGAAAGCAGGACGCGACACAGCATGCCTGGTTTCTGGGCTATGCCCCTTTTGACGGTGATGTTGAAGAGGCTGTTGTTGTAGTTGTTCTTATTGAATATGGACAGTGGGGTGCAGTTGCAGCTGTTCCTGTGGCAGAGAAGGTTTTTGCTAAATTGATTGAAAAGAACTATTTTACCAGGCAGAAATAACCGGGATAATTTAATGATTAATAAAGATTCTTTTAATAAAGTAGATATGTTCCTTCTGGTTACAGTAATTCTGACAATCAGTTTTGGTATATTGATGATATACAGTGCAGGATTTGATCCGGTGATGAAGGTCAACAGCGGTTTATATAAAAAACAGATAATATGGTTTATTATCGGTATTGTCTTTTTTCTTGTTATGACAACAGTAAATTACAGGCTGCTGAGTGATTATGCCATGCATATTTACGGTTTTCTGATTTTTGCAATTCTTTTAACTTTGATTTTCGGGAAAAATATCAGGGGTACAACTGCATGGCTTAATTTCGGATATTTTTCAATACAGCCTGCTGAGTTTATGAAGCTTGGAGTTGTTATTGTTCTTGCCAAATATCTGGAGTATCGGGAAAGGGATTTGAAAAAATTCAAAGAACTTCTTATTCCGACTCTTCTGACGATTGTTCCTGTTCTGCTTATATTAAAACAGCCGGATCTTGGTACAGCTGCAATTTTTATCCCTATCCTGTTCACAATGCTTTTTGTAGGGGGCTGTGATGTTGCTCACCTTGTTTCGATTGTATTTATTGCAGCTATTGCTGTAATATTTCCAATGCTTTTAACATACAGGGAATGGGTTGGTGATGAAAGCAGTAATTTACTTGTAGAGTTTTTTATCCATACAGATGTTCTTTTTTCTGTAGCGGGTATTCTTCTGATTGCAGCAATTACAACATTTGTGGTAAATTATTATTACCCCAAAACCTGGCTTAGAAGGATATATATACCTTCGAGTGTTGTTTCACTTGGACTTTTTTTATCGGTTGTTCTGCAGAATTCTTTTCAGGAGTACCAGAAAAAAAGGATACTTGTTTTTCTGAATCCTGAGCTGGATCCATTTGGATCAGGTTATAATATTATTCAGTCAAAGGTAGCAGTAGGGTCAGGGGGCTTTCTTGGGAAAGGTTTTCTTAATGGAACCCAGTCGCAGCTTGGATTTCTCCCTGAAACAACATCCGATTTTATTTTCCCAGTTGTTGCAGAGGAGTTGGGGTTTGCTGGTGCAGTAATACTTCTTCTGCTTCTCGGGCTTATTGTTTTTAAAGGTATACAGATAGCCCTTACAACAAAGGATAAGTTCGGTTCACTCCTGGCAATAGGTATCACATCAATATTTTTTTACCACATAATGATAAATGTAGGGGTTGTACTGGGGATTTTCCCAGTAACAGGTATACCTCTATGTTTTATATCTTATGGAGGATCCAACCTTTTTATGGTAATGATAGGTATCGGTATACTTAATAATATTAAAATGAACAAAACCTCTTACTGAGCACAGTAGGAGGGTATCTCCCCCTGATTAAATTTTTCCTCAAAATTCAATTCAGTTAACTCCTCTTTTATTCGATAATAATAATTAGATAGGGCAATAAAAACCCGGAGGCGGGGATGTTTGAATTTATAACTATTAATTCGCAGGATTTATCAGGATATGGTAAAAATCAGGGAAAGGGGAATGTTTCTTCAAAACCTGAGTCAGATTTTTATTCCATGATATTAAGTCATTCAGAGGTCTCAACCGGCCATGAGCCTGTTACAAATCAGCTTTCTACTGAAAAAAGGCATGATGTCTCTAGTAATAGTGTTGAAAACAGAGATAATCGTGAAAATGAAATCAAAGAGTCTGGAGAGAGAGCTGAAAAAAATGTAAAGCATTCTGATGCTGAAGAAAAAGTACATAAAGAAGATAATGATTCAGAAAAAATCCGGAATAACAAATCTGACAGTCAGGATGAAAGTACAGAAGTCAAAACAGGTGAAAAAAAAGTAGAGAATGATAAAGAAGATGGCGCCAGGGAATCTGCAGAAACAATTATAAATAAAATCACTCTTGAAAGCATAATGGATATTCTCAAATCAGAAAATACTGACATGAATATTTCTGAAAAGGATATTGCTGGCATTATTAAATCCCTGCTTTCCGGAAAGGATGTAACAGAGGCTGTTAAAGCTGCTTTTGAAGAATTTTCTATGTCCGGCAATTTAAAGGATCTGGAAAAAAATCTGACCGCCGGCCTGAAAAAAATTCCTGACACAGTTATTGAAGAAGCTTTAAAAAAATTGAATCTTAAAAATAAAGAAACGGGCCTTAATGCTGACGATATTAAAAAAATTATAGAGAAGGCAGTCCTTCAGCAGTCTGGTGAAGGGAAAAAAGAAATTGCAGCATCAAAAGGCAGAAACATCCGGCACCAGGGTGAAGCAGCAGAAGTTAAGATTGATAATAATGCTTTAAACAGCGATAAGATAAAACAGGCAGCTGTAGAAGGTGAAGGTGCATCCGGTAAAAAGTCATTTAATGATAAAGGCGACAATAAAGAGGGATTCAATTTAAGTTATAATAAATCAGACATTACCGGTAAAAAATTTAATGATCAGCCTGAAATAAAGGGGAAAAGCCCTGAGTTTAAACAGAGTCTGCAGGATATTATTGATAAGGCAAGAGTTACGGTGCGTGACAACAGAAACGCAAATTTTAATGTTAAGCTTTATCCTCGTGAACTTGGGAATGTGAACGTTAATCTTTCTCTTGAAAACGGGATTGTAACAGCAAAGTTTTTTGTTGATAGTGATGAAGCGAAAAGCCTGCTGTCTCAGAATATGGAAAATCTTAAACAGCAGCTTCAGGATGCAGGCATTGAAGTTGGTGAATTCAATGTGGGTGTTAATGATAATGGGAAAGGTTTTTTGAATGATAATGAGAATGGCGGTAAAAAAGAATTAATACAGTTTCCCGAAGGAAAGGAACTGCTTTCAGCTGCAAGTATTTATGACGGGAATTCATCAGTATTAAATTCAAATTCAATAAATGTAGTAATTTAGAGGTGGATTATGCAGGTTTTTGAAATGTCAGCATCAGAAAAGCTTGGCGCGGAAATGCAGGCAGGCAATGTTAATAAAAAAATCGGTTTAAAGCCGGGAAGTGAAAAGGGAGATCTCGGGAAAGATTCTTTTCTAAAGCTGCTTGTTACTCAGCTTCAGCATCAGGATCCGACACGTCCCATGGAGGATAGAGAGTTTATTGCTCAGATGGCTCAGTTTTCATCTCTTGAGCAGATGACAAACCTGAATAATGA
Organism: uncultured Leptospirales bacterium; assembly: GCA_964468455.1. GTDB lineage: Bacteria > Spirochaetota > UBA4802 > UBA4802 > UBA5550 > JBBAGC01. The sequence continues at coordinate 5,323 of CAYYKZ010000199.1, forward strand.
GGTGCGTAATCTTTTATCCAGCTCTAAAGCTTCAGAAGCTTACGGAATTCTGGGTAAAAATATTGAATCCTATGATTCGGTGCTAAAACAGGCGGTTACAGGTAAAGTAACTTCGGTATTTTTCAAGGGTGACAGCCTTATGCTTAAAGTGGGAAATAATGAAGTGGCAATGAAGAATGTTCATTCCGTTACTATTGATGGGGAAAATAAATAGGGAGCCGCATAAATCTTTTGCTAAGTGAAGAGCGGTTTTGTTACGATAATAATAAAAATACACAATCAGGAGTTATGCCGATATGATGCGTTCAC
>CAYYKZ010000200.1:0-5623 GCA_964468455.1 uncultured Leptospirales bacterium
AACCGGTTATTTAAATTATAATATTTTAGCTCTTCCCGGAATGAATCATATTATTAATATAATAAAAAATGAAGAAATCAACTCTTTTTTGATATAAAACAGAAGAAAGAAATTAAAACCCGGCTCAACTGGAACCGGGTTTTTCTCCATTTATCACGAATTACAAAAGAACTAACGAAGAACTCCGCTCTTTCGAATACAGGCAGGAGTAGAGGAGTGGCAAAATACCATTTAAAAAAATCCTATAATACACCAATATTTTCTAGATATCCCTCTGCGGGAGTGTACAGCTTTCACCCTTTTCAATCGAGTACTTCCATGGAATCCGGATAAACATATTCCCTGCATGGTTAAAAAAATCCATCATCCTTACAATCTTAAGAATATATTTTCTATCACGAGATGAATAGACTTTTTCATACTCCGGGAGGTATTCCCAGGTATGATCATTGCCATTGCTGAATATCCACACCCTTGCAAATGAGAGGGCAAGCCATTCCCTGTATTCAAAATTTTCTTTCCGCAGCGTAATGAGGTTCTCAATATCTCCTGCGGAAAGTCCAAGCCGCCGACCGGCAGCTGAGTGTACGTTTATTCAGCCTCCGCATTCATTTGACATTGAAACTGTAAGCAAAAGCTTTTCCCTGAATAGAGGGCTTATATTTTTAAAGGTCATAAAAAAAGTAGGCCCATAGAATAAACGAATAAAACGCAAAAAAAGTCCCCTGACTGAAACAAAACTAATTATTTTTTTATTCATTACCACCAACCACTCTTTGCTTCCCTAATCCTGGTACATTGCATCAATCTGCTCTTGATATTTCGCCTGAACAACCTTTCTCTTAACCTTCATGGTAGGGGTAATTTCACCTGTTTCCTGAGAAAATTCTTTTGCAAGAAGAGTAAACTTCTTAATCTTTTCGACCTGTCCCAGATCCTTCTGTCTGTTATCAATAATAGTCTTAAAAAAACCGATTACCTCCGGTTTTTTAATAAGATCTTCGCGTGAGGTGAAAGAGATGCTATTCTTTTGAGCCCAGTCTTCAAGATTGTCAAAGGAGGGGACAACAAGTGCGGTAATGTACGGCCTAGCCTCTCCAACTACAGCTATATATTCTATAAACAGGTCTTCTGTCATAATAAGTTCAATCATCTGGGGAGCAATATTTTTACCCCCTGATGTAATTATAAGATCCTTAAGCCTGTCTGTAATAATCAGATAACCATCCTTATCAAATCTTCCTATGTCTCCTGTTTTAAACCAGCCATCAGAGGTAAAAGCCTCCTTTGTAGCGTCCGGCTTTTTGAAATACTCTTTAAATACATTGGGCCCCTTTGCCTGAATCTCTCCGGAATCTTTATCAATCCTCACATCAACAAGCGGCGAAACAGGGCCAATAGTTCCAAACTTGAAAGCTTCATGACCATTAATGGCAAGTACAGGGGAAGTCTCTGTGAGGCCGTAACCTCCAGTCACAAGAACCCCGCAATAAAAAAAGAATTTTTCAATTTCGGTATTGAGCGGAGCGCCCCCATAATTAAGATGATGCAGATTTTTACCAAATAAATCTTTAACTTTATTGAGGACAAGCTTACCTGCAAGTTTCCGTTTAAGGGATAGCCACAATCCCGGCTGTTTCCCGGAAAGCACCATGTCCCCATGAGCTTTTCCCACACTTACAGCCCAGTGAAAAAGATTCTGTTTTGCCTTCGGGGCATCTTTCAGCCTGGTATAAACAGTTGAATACATTTTTTCAAAAAGTCTTGGGGCGCTGTTCATAACAGATACATTTGCTTCAACCAGATATTCAAGTATCTCATTATGATCTTCACAGTACCAGATCTGCATCCCCATGGAAAAAATTCCGTAATCCCAGGATCTCTCAAGAACATGACTCAAGGGGAGCATACATAAACACGAATCTTGATCAGTAAATCCCCTCTGGTGATATCTTCCCACTGACCATGAATTATGCATAAGTGTTCTATGACTATGAACTACCCCTTTGGGCTCTCCAGTAGTTCCTGAAGTATATATTATTGTACACATATCTTCATAATGAGCACGCTTCATGATCTCTTCAATAATATCCTTTTTCCCTGCTTCTCTCCCTTTGTTGAGAAAATCGTCCCACATCACTACCCTTTTATCATCATGAACTTTAGTCCCACGATGAAACACTACAATTTTTTCAAGTGTAGGACATTTATCAAGAAGAGCATAAGATCTGTCATAATGGACCTGCCTCCCGACAAATAGCACTTTAATCCCTGAATCATTAACTATGTATTCAACCTCTTTTTCTGTATTTGTCGCGTAAATCGGAACCGGAACCCCTCTGATCAACTGTGTCCCTAAATCAGACAGGTGCCACTCTGCCCTGTTTGGAGCAAAAATACCAGTTTTGTCTTCCTCATTAAATCCTAAATCAAGAAGAGCACCTGCCACAGCATACATAATTTCTGAAACCTGATTCCATGTAAAGGTTTCCCATGTGCCATAGGGCTTATGATGAAGCTGCGCACGATCGCCATACTTTTTTGCGAGATTAACAACCATAACAGCTGTCTGTTTCCAATCATCAAGGTGTTTCTGAAAATCTTCAGCAAGAATATCCCTTTCACGTATGTATTTTTCAGTGAAATTTTCCCTTGGCGGCAAAGCCTTTAAAGTATTGTACCCCATAATATCCTCCGGATTGTGACAGCAAAAAATACTCTGCAATATTTTTGCGTTATTTTTTTATCAATAATTATTCTTAAACCTTTTAGAGGTAAAAAAATGCTCTATATCCCATCTGCAAAAGAGGCGAAGATGTATAATTTTTTATTTTTACACTAAAATATATATTCAGCAATAATTATTGTTTTTTTATTATATTTATTTAAATAGTAAGAAAGAGTTATTAAATTAATCAAGCACTTTATGTACAATGTTCGTTTTAATGAGCAGTAGTCTTAATTAGCATAAAAATGATTTTTGATAACCACGGTGAATATTTAAATTTAAAATATAGCCAGGACTATTATAATTTCAGGGTAATAATAAAGCAACGCAGGGTACGGTTAAAAAGGCTCGACTCTGCAAACTCACTCCTGTTTGCTTTTGCCGGGGAGAAGGGTTTCTATCCGCATTAAACTTCTCTGCTGGAGAAGCTTAATGCGTAAACAGAAATAGAAGTTACATTTTAATATCTGTAATGATCCGGTTTATATGGACCTTCAACCGGAACATCTATATATTTCGCCTGATCTTCTGTAAGCCTGGTAAGCTTTACTCCCAGCTTTTGAAGATGTAATCGAGCCACCTCTTCATCAAGAATTTTAGGAAGTGTAAAAACTTTCTTTGCTCTATTATTCTTTGCCAGATCAATCTGGGCAAGAACCTGATTTGTAAAGCTGTTGCTCATTACAAAGCTGGGGTGGCCTGTTGCGCATCCCAGGTTTACAAGACGCCCCTCTGCAAGAACAATAATAGAATTCCCTGACTCCAGAGTCCATTTGTCCACCTGGGGCTTAATTGTGTCTTTTTTACATTTTGAGTTATTTTCAAGGTAATGCATAGCTATTTCACTGTCAAAATGGCCTATGTTGCATACTATAGCTCCATCCTTCATCTGCTCCATGTGCGCACCTGTAATTACATCCTTATTACCTGTAGTTGTAACAAAAATATCACCCTGGGGAGCTGCCTCTTCCATTGTTGTAACCTCATAACCCTCCATTGCAGCCTGAAGAGCGCAAATAGGGTCAATCTCTGTAACAAGAACCCTGGCACCAAACCATTTCATTGACTGGGCACAGCCTTTACCAACATCACCGTACCCTGCTACAACAACAATTTTTCCTGCAACCATTATATCAGTTGCACGCTTGATCCCGTCTGCCAGAGATTCACGGCATCCGTAAAGATTGACAAATTTCGATTTTGTTACTGCATCATTTACATTGATTGCAGGAACAAGGAGCCCACCGCTTCTCTCCATCTGCTACAGTCTGTGCCCACCTGTAGTGGTTTCTTCAGACACACCTTTAAGATGCTTAACATCCTCATTCCACCTGCGGGGAGTGCGTTTAACACTTGCTCTGACCCTGTCCATAATTATCTGCATCTCTTTATGATCAGCTTTCTCTTCAAGAACCTTAGGGTCATTTTCAGCCTTATAACAAAGGTGGACAAAAAGAGTGGCATCACCGCCGTCATCCACAAGAAGATCAGGACCTGTGCCGTCAGGCCAGGTAAGCGCCATTTCCGTACACCACCAGTATTCCTCAAGAGTTTCCCCCTTCCATGCAAAAACCGGTACTCCAGCAGCTGCTATTGCTGCTGCTGCATGATCCTGTGTTGAAAATATATTACAGGATGCCCAGCGCACATCTGCCCCCAGATCCTTAAGGCTTTCTATTAGCACAGCTGTCTGTATGGTCATGTGGAGGCTTCCTGACACTTTAAGTCCCTGGAGCGGTTTTTCCTTTCCATATTTTTCCCTCACAGCCATGAGTCCGGGCATTTCCGCTTCAGCAAGTTCTATCTCCTTTCGCCCCCAGTCAGCAAGGCTTAAATCAGCAACTTTATGCTTAAGATTAAGGTCAAGCTCGTATACTCCATCTTTAACATTGATGTTCATAATTGTTCTCCATTCTTTGATTTTTATAACTATATTCAGTAAAATACCTGAACATGAATTTCTATTCAGAAATATAAATCATTAACTCCCGGACGATCTCTGCAGGTAAATTAATGAATTTTTACTCCCCTGAAAATATTAATATTAAGCCCCATGGCCCCTTTGAGTCTTTTAACTTCTTCAGTTTTAAATCCTGCACTTTCAATCCAGGACTCAACCATATTTGTATCAAAACCGAGCCATCTGTGACCGTAATCATGCCGCAAAGACTCAATATTATGGGAACCTATATCAGCCACAAGAAGCAAACCGCCTTTTCTGACTACTCTGCCGCACTCTTCAATAGCCATTGCCGGCCTGTCTACATAGTGAAGCACCATACTTAAAACCGCACAACCGGCCTCCCCCTCCCTCATGGGAAGATGCTCAATTTAACCAAGGCGAAGATCATAAAGTCCGTTTTTAAGCCCCTTAAGTTTTTTCTCCGCCTCCTTAAGCATAGCAGGGGAACGGTCAACCCCTATTACATTTATCCCTTTCAAAGCCAGAATTTTCAAAAGATCACCATTGCCGCATCCTAGATCTGCAGCATTATCTTTTCCATCAATTAATTCTGAAATAATATCATTAAGGGGTATATCACCCAGAATATCCCTTTTTATTTCTGATATCTCACCTGCTATACTGTTAAAAAACTCTCTGTTACGTTTCTCTCTGTCAAAAAGAAACTTTTCAAGATTTTTCAGGTCATTCAGGTAAAGGGGCTCATCCTTTACAGAGTCAATGCAGATATCCGCCAGAGTTTTAACATCTGCACTGTCCTGAATACTATAAAAGGCCCATAAACCATCCCTGCGTATTCTAACAAGTTCCGAATCAGCAAGTATTTTTAAATGCCTGGAAATTCTCGACTGCCCCATTTCAAGAACAGCAACAATTTCATTAACATTAAGCTCATGATTAAGAAGAAGATTGAATATCCTGAGCCTTGTTTC
>CAYYKZ010000201.1:0-5617 GCA_964468455.1 uncultured Leptospirales bacterium
ATTAATATCACTCAGCACTTTTGTCAACAAATAAGTCATTGCTTAACACAGGTGAATTGCGGCAATTTAATTATATATAGTCACCTGCAAAAATAACAATTTAATGAAGGAAACCGTTTTTTTCTTGTATAAAAAAAAGCCTGTTCATTAAAATGAAATAAGCCGGTTTACATTTAAAAATCTAAATTATTAATAAATCAGGAGCAGCACAATGATTAAACAAGTTATTGAAGACAACATTCTTATTGCAAAACTGGACAATCCTCCTACAAATTCCATTAACTTTGAAGCGCTTAACCAGATGAGAGAAGCAATAAAGAAAGTTAATGAAGATGAATCCATAAAGGGGCTTATCATAACAGGTGAAGGGAAATTCTTTTCATCCGGTTTTCATCTCCCCACATTTATTGCTTTTCAAAGCAAAGAAGATGTTCTCGATTTCTTCAATGTTGAAGAGGAGATGCTTTACGAACTTTTCACATGTAAAAAGCCTGTTATTGCAGCTATAAACGGCCACTGTGCAGCAGGCGGATTTATAACAGCAATGGGATGTGACTACCGCATAGCAGTTGACCACCCCAAGCCGAAAATGGGAATGACTGAAATAAAAATAGGTCTTGGTCTTACAATTGCTGAAATGGAACTTGTAAGATTCGGCCTTAACAGTGACAGAGACCTGCGCGATGTTATGTATAACGGAAACATGTACTCTTTCCAGGATGCGCTGGCTAAGGGCTATCTTGACGAGCTTGCCGAACCGGACAAGCTTATTGAAACAGCAAAGGCAAAAATCTGTTCATGGATTGACCTTCCCGGCAAGGCCTTTATAAACATTAAAGATGGAATAAGAATCCCTGCAGCGACTTCTTTAAGAACCAGACTTGACAATGACAACTGGCAGGAACCTCTATGCAGCTGCATACTCAATCCGCAGGTAAAAGGTGTTCTTGAACTGGTTCATAAATCAATGACCGGCGGAAAATAACAGAATAGTACTTCAGTATTTATCCGGTGTTTTCCAACCCTTTCCCGGGGCTGAAGCACCGGATAACAGTCACCTTTCTTCAATAAAAAAAGCTTGACTACAGACCGATTTTCGACAATTTCTATGATATAATATTCCTTATTATGCTCATTAATGTTGAGTATTTTAACGAAATAAATCAGCAACTTAAACTAAGGTAAAACAATGAAAACAATAGAAGGAAAATTTGACGCAAGCGGATTAAAATTCGCAATAATTGTTTCAAGATTTAATGAATTTATTACCAATAAGCTTCTTGGCGGAGCAGTGGACTGTCTAAAAAGAAATGACGCAGACGAAAACAATATAACTGTTGCCTGGGTTCCAGGTGCTTTTGAAATTCCCGCAGTTGCGTCAAAACTGGCAGAATCCAAAAATTATGATGCCATCATCTGCCTTGGAACTGTAATAAGAGGTTCCACCCCGCACTTTGACTATGTTTCCGCAGAAGTTACAAAAGGGGTTGGCCAGTTAAGTCTTAAAAGCAGCATGCCTGTGATTTTCGGTGTTTTAACTACAGACACAATTGAACAGGCAGTAGAACGTGCCGGAACCAAAGCAGGGAACAAGGGTTTTGATGCTGCCATGGCTGCTATTGAAATGGCAAACCTTTACAAGCAGATCAGCTGATGGGACAAAGACACAAGGCCAGGGAATATGCCCTTCAGGCCCTTTACATGCACGATGTGGGGAAAAGGCCCATTGATGAAATAAAAAATTTAGAATGGCTTGATACCCCTGCGGATAATGAATCTGGAGATTTTGCTATTCTCCTCATTGATGGGGTTATTTCCAATATTGAAAAAATAGATGAAGTTATTAAACAGCATTCAAAAAACTGGACACCGGAAAGACTTGCTGTTATTGACAGAGCCATACTGAGGCTTGCTATCTTTGAAATGCTTTTTATGACAGACATTCCCGATGTGGTAACAATTGATGAAAGCATTGAACTTGGGAAAACATTCGGCGGTGAGAACTCAGGCCAGTTTATAAACGGCATTCTTGATTCGGTAAAGAAATTTAAACTCAGAGAGGATTGATATAATCCGTGAAGATCAGGAGAAAAGACCAGAACAGGACTTCAGTAAATGAAAGTATTGAACATAACAGAATAAGCGGTATTGAAGCTATAAAAAAAGAACCGCTCCCGGGATCACAGGGGAAACTTATTCTGATTCTTTCCCTTACTGCTGCTGCAATTGTATCAATACTTCTTCTGACTAACTATGTCTTTGATAAACCAGGTTCTTTTTTGTCCTTTAAGTCGAAATCGCAGGAGGGAGCTGAAAATTCCGGCGATGTTCAAAATGGTATCTTTTCAGAATCCGGGACTATAAAACCTGCTGAAACAGTAAATCCCGATTTAAAAAAAGCTATTGATGACTACACGGGGGGATTCCGGGCCAGAGCTGTTACAGGATTCACATCTGTTGTTGAGTCCGACTCTTCGGACAAGGATAAAAGTATTGCTCTCATGTACCTGGGTATGATTGCTGACAGTACCGGGGATTACAAAGATGCTCTTAACTATTTCCAGAGAGCCATGAACTATGACAAAAAAAATCCTGATATCCACCTTAATATCTCCAGAACATACAGGAACATGAAAGATTATTCAAATGCTCTCCGTTATGCTGAATCGAGCCATGAACTTGCACCGGGTAATATCAACCCCCTTCTTCTTCTGGGAAATATATACTTTGAGCAGGGAAATTTCAATGAAGCTGTAAAGTACTACGACAAAGCAATGAATATCGAAAAAAACAGCCCGCCCCTTCTTTATAATATGGCTATTGCTCTTTTACGAAAAGGTGATTATTTTGCCGGGCTTGAATATCTGAAAAAAGCGGCTGAGGCTGACAATATAGGTGAAATTGCATACAAGTCATACTCAAGGCTTGGTGCTGAATTTATTGAAAACGGGAATTTCCCCCTTGCAGAAAAATATCTCAAACAGGCAGCAGCATTAAGGCCTGGAGAACCATCTGCAAGATACAATCTTGCTGTTGCCTACATGAGGCAGAACAAAGACAGCGAGGCCTTAAAGGAACTTGAAGAGGCTGAAAAATTAAGCAAAGGGGACCCGGAAATTCTGGAAAAAGTTGGCGAATCCTACCTTGCAATGGATGATTATGACAGCAGCCTGAGATCTTTTAACAAAGTACTGGAAAGCAGAAGCAGAGATGTAAAAATTCTCTCCAGAATTGGTGAGATTTATTATCGCAAGGGTGATCTTGACAGGGCATATAATGCCTACAGCAAAGTCACAACCCTTGAACCTGCTACTGAAAATGCACGGGTAGCTTACCTGAATATGGGCAATATTCTTGATGATGCCCTTAAATATGATGATGCAGTCAAGGCTTACGAATCTGCCCTGGCAATAAAAAGCAACGACGACATGGCCTATTATAATATGGGAATCTCCTATAAACATTCAGACAAACCTGCCCTGGCAATTGAATCATGGAAAAAATCAGCAGAAATTAATCCGGGTAATATAAAACCCCGCATTGCTATTGCAGATTACTACACTGAAAGGGGATATCCTGACCTTGCTGAAAAGGAATACCAGGAAATCCTTTACAGATGGCCCGACAGCCAGGAGGCTGCTTTTAAAACAGCCACAATTTACCACAGACAGAAAAATTACAGAGATGCTGAAAAAGCATATAAACGTGTAACCGAAATTGATCCATCTAACGACATGACACGCAAGGCCCTGATAAACCTGGCCATTATTTCCTCTATTCAGGATACAGGAGAAGAAAGCCTTAACAGATCAATGGAAACACTGAGAAAAGCCCTAATCATGAAACCTGCCGACCCTGATGCTCTCCTTGCAATGGGAATTATTTATTCCAAAAAAGATATGCACGAAAAAGCTATTGAAACATTTTATCAGGCAATTAAGTCCACAAGGGACCCGGCTATTATTTCTGAATCATACAACAACATAGGCAAAAGCTACTATCAACAGAAAAACTACGGAAAGGCCATTGAAGCTTTTTCAAGAGGAATAGAGGAAGACCCCGCAAATGAGGAACTTCGGATAAACAGAAAAACAGCTGCTGCTGCCTATGAAAATGAACTGGCAAAAACCGGACGATGAAAACAAACAATAACACACAAATAGAAGAAACCTGGCTTGCTCCTTATGCTGCAAAATCAGCTGAAACAAGGGGGAGAACTCATAAAGAGGAGAGCCACAGATACAGAAGCGAATATCAGCGCGACAGAGAGAGAATTATTCACTGCAAGGCTTTCCGGAGGCTTGAATACAAAACACAGGTCTTTATTAACCATGAAGGAGACCACTTCAGAACCAGGCTTACACACACCATGGAGGTGGCACAGATTGCACGGGCTGCTGCAAGGGCCATGCGGCTTAATGAGGACCTGGCTGAGAGTATTGCACTGGCCCATGATCTGGGACACACACCTTTTGGACATGTTGGAGAAAGGGAGCTGAACAGGCTGCTTCATGATAATGGCGGCTTTGAGCATAACAGGCAGAGCCTGAGAGTTGTTGAAGTACTTGAAAAAAGATATAGTGATTTTGACGGACTTAATCTTACATGGGAAACAAGGGAAGGAATAATAAAACATTCCGGCACATATGACAGACCGGAAACCTCCGAATTTATGCCCGGGGAGGAACCAACCCTGGAGGCACAGATAATAGATTTTGCAGATGAAATAGCTTATAATAATCACGATCTTGATGACGGTATTTCCTCAGGGCTGCTGCAGTATGAGCAGGTTTATGATCTGCAGATATGGAACATGGCTGTAAAAGAATACGGCAGAGATCTTCCCGGATCAACCAAAATGGCAGCCCGGGAAATAATCCGGACTATAATTAATCTTCTGGTAACTGACCTGATAAATAACACCATGGAAGCAATTAATAAAAACAATATTAAAAACTACCGGGATGTGAAGGAATGCGGGGTAAAACTTGCAGGGTTTTCAGATCAGATAAACCGCGCAAATGAAGAGCTGAAATCCTTTCTTAAAAGCAACCTTTACAGGCATTACAAGGTCTCACGAATGTCGCTTAAATCTGAAAGAGTTATAAATGAACTTTTTAAAGTCTACACTGAACATCCAGAAACACTACCCCACAACTATCAGGAATCAATTGAGAAACAGGGAATTATAATTACAGTAAGGGACTTTATCGCAGGTATGACCGATCGATTTGCCCTTGAAGAATACCGTAAACTGACAGATCCAATGGTAAGAATTTAGAGGAAAGCATGGATAATGACGTATATCCTGAAATACCGGACTTCATAAAAGATATGATCGCCTCTGGTGAAATGACAGATGAAATATTTCTTGATAAAGAGGGAGTCTGGTATCACAACAGTGAAAAATTTTCCAATCAGAGAATTATTGATTTTTTCAATAAATCAGTTAATGTTACCTCTTCCGGCGAATATGTAATTCATTATGGGGATTACACCTACCCCATAACAGTTGAAGACGCACCTGTATTTGTAACTGGTGTCATCTTTTCCGGTTTTGGTGATTTTGAAACAATTCAGATTAATCTGTCTACTGGTGAAACCGAGGAGCTTGACT
>CAYYKZ010000202.1:0-5592 GCA_964468455.1 uncultured Leptospirales bacterium
ATACACGTCCAGAGCAGCGCAGAAGCTTAGAGAACAGAAATGTTCCGCGTCAGCTCTGACCCTTTTTATCGCAACCAATCCGTTTAAGGATGAACCGCAATACTCCAATTCAGCTACTGCTGTTTTTAATACTGCGGAGAATTACAGTCCTGCTTTTATAAAAGCGGCAGGTTCGCTCTTAAACCGGATTTACAAACCCGGATATAAGTATAAAAAAGCAGGCATTATACTTGCAGATATAATACGGGACAACTCAAAACAGTATGACCTCTTTTGCGATTATGAGGAAATTGAGAAGCGGGAAAACATTTCCAGGGTAATGGACAGTATAAATGCCAGATACGGCAGAAACGCTATTAATATATGCACAGGCGGATTTAATAATGACTGGGAAATGCGGCGCGAATACCTGAGCCCTGCATATACCACTGACTTTAATCAGCTTAAGGTGATTGAATAATTAATTCAGGCTTTATTAACAGGTGATATGCCATCGGTATTACTGTATTTTTCAGCAGGGAGCCGGTCGGATAGAGCAAGAATAATATCAGTTTTTGAAAGACTGCCTACAAGTACCATGGTATCATCTGCCACAACCGGGAGTCTTTCAACACCCTGTTTATTAAATGCAAATTTTTCCAGGGCCTCCTCAAGGGTTGATGATATTTTTAATGGAACAGGTACGGGTAAAAGCAGATCCCGTGCGATAACAAGATGACTAAGAGAATCAGTATTAAGATGCTCCTTGATGTCGTCAAGGCACACTGAACCAAGATAAACGCCATCACTGTTTACAACATAGAGATATCTGAATGTATGAACTATAAAGTTACCGGTTATTTCCTCGAAAATGGCATTTTCCTCAACTCTGGGGGGATCTGGTTTTACAAGATCATAGACAGTAAGTCCTGCAAGCTTACGGGCATAATATACAGCCCCTTTTCTTTCAAGTGATCCGCTATATATTGACCTGGGTTCGATACCCTGAGCTGTTAAATGAGCCACAACACATCCCAGCATCAGAGGAAGAATAAGCTGATAATCCATTGTCATTTCAAAAACCATAAGAATTGCCATCAGGGGAGCGTGAGTTGTTGCAGATAGAAACATTGCCATTCCTGTTAATGCAAAAGCACCCGGCAAAGGATTAACACCAAAACCGATCCATTGATGCAGATGCCCGAATAGATACCCCAGCCCTGCCCCCATAAAAAGTGTTGGAGTAAAAACACCTCCCACCGCTCCTGACCCGAAACTGGCTCCTGTTGCAATAAGCTTAACCACAATAACAAGAGCCAGAGCTGACCAGAGCCACTGCTCCTGAAGAATGCTGCTTACCACGCTGTAGCCGTTTCCGCAAACCTGCGGATAATAAAGAGCGATTAAACCTACAACAAGCCCGCCTATACCTGTACGGATATAAACAGGAAGATTTGTACTTGCAAATAAAATTTCACTCCCCCGCAGCACCTTTAAAAAAACAGGAGCCATAAGTCCTATAATGAGGCCAAGTGCAAGATAGGAAAAAAGTTCAAACCCTGAATTAAGGTGAAAGGGAGGGATGGAATATATGGGGGATTCCTCAACAAGAAAACGGACCATTTGAGTAGCAAGTACTGAAGCAAAAAGAAGCGGCCCCAGAGTTTCAATTGCAATTGAACCAAGTACAATTTCAGCAACAAAAAGCGCTCCTGCAATTGGGGCATTATAGGCAGATGCTATCCCTGCAGAGGCACCGCAGGCCAGAATTATTCTTTTCTTTGAAACAGACCATTTCCGTGTTTTACCCACCAGTGATGCCACAAGTGAGGAAAGCTGCACCATTGGCCCTTCACGTCCAATTGATGCACCTGTTGAAATAGAAAACATGGATGAAATAATTTTAGTTAAACTCTTCCTGAAAGAAAGAGAACCTTCACCTAATACAACAGCTTCCATATAGTCAGTGGTATTTTTCTGGCTTGCAATCAATCTTGTTCCTGCGTACATAACCAGACCGGCTGCAACGCCGCCGACGGATGGCAGAAGTACCCGCTGAAGTGGAGGAAGAACCGAAAAAACATCAACCATATCTCCGCTGTTGCCTGTAAAAAGTTCAGCAAGAACATCAAGTATATATCTGAAAAAAACTGATGAAAGGCCGCCCAGAATTCCAACAAGTCCGGCCCAGAAAAGGATATTATATCTTTCAGAAGCACGATAAAACCAGGCAAATTTTATTCTCAAAGAGATAAAAGGAAATGCGGAGAATGTTTTATTACACCATTTAAGTAATTTTTTTAATCCGGTTACAGGGGGAACCATTATTTTCCGTCCTCTGCTGATAATACTGTATTTCTATAATAAGATAATAAAATAAAGTCGCCTCTTCACGGATTTAGAAAACAAAACAGTAATAAATCTGCTAATCTATATCTGTCATTTACCGGTAAATATTTATAATTTTCAGTTTTTAAGACCATGTAATGTTTCACTGATTTTTTTTGAAAGGTCCGTAATAGTAAAAGGTTTTTGTATAAAACCGCTGCATCCCCTGTTAAGAATTTCCTGTGCTTCTCCATCAACAGCATAACCGCTTGCAAGTAGAACCACAGCTTCAGGGTTAATCTGCTTGATTCTGTCAAAGGTTTCACCACCGCTCATCTCAGGCATGGTCATATCGAGTATAATCAATACAATTTCATTAAGATTTTCAGAATAATATTCAATAGCTTTCATCCCGTTTTCACATTTTATGGTTTTATATCCAAGATGCTTCAGCATCTTTTCACATAAAATAAGAATACTACTTTCATCATCAACAAGAAGAATAGTTCCTTCACCCATAATCAGGTCTTCTGTTCTGCTCTCCTCATGGGACAGATTTAAACTCTCTGTTTTTGAGGCCGGAAGAAAAATATCAAATGTAGTTCCCTTACCTTTCTCGCTGTAGGCTTTTATTATTCCTCCATGATTTGTCACAATTCCATAGACAGAGGCAAGACCTAATCCTGTGCCCTCATCAATATCCTTTGTTGAAAAAAACGGAGTGAAAATATTATCAAGAATTTTTTTGTCAATGCCTGTTCCGGTATCTGTCACTGATACCTTTACATATATCCCGGATGGTAAATTATATGCTGACATATCATTCTCAGTAAGTACAGCATTTGATGTATTAACATAAATATTTCCACCTCCAGGCATTGCCTGCCATGCATTAATAAAAAGATTTAAAAATACCTGTCTTAATTGCCCCTGGTCTGCATCAACCATATGAAGAGATTTTTCATATTTCCCATACACAACAACATCTTTCCTTGTCTGGCTGAAAATTTTTATTTCATTGCTTAGCAGTTCATTTAAATTTGTAGGTTTTACTTCATATTTACCGCCCCTTGCAAAACCCAGCAGATTTTTTGTCAATTCTGTAGCTGACTTCACAGCCTCTTCAATACTTTTAAGATATTCATAATCCGGATGAGAATAATCTTTTTCAGAAATGAGAAGGGATGCGTAACCCATTATTCCCATTAAAATATTATTGAAATTATGGGCTATACCGCCGGCAAGGGTTCCTATAACTTCCATTTTCTGAACACGGAACAGATCTTTCTCAATACGGGTTTTCTCAGCCTCTGCCATTTTTAAATCTGTAATATCTGTCAACACGCCCTGAAGTCCGGTTATCCGCCCATTATCTTTTACCGGAGTTGCGCAGGTTCTCACCCAGACAGAATTACCCTTTTTATCGATAAACCTGTATTCTGAAGGCTCTATAATTCCTGATAAAATTTTCTGATATTGTTCAATCCTCCCATTAATATCATCAGGATGAACAAAATCGATAAAATTTTTCCCAATAACTTCATCTGATTTATATCCGAAAAGCATTTCAATATTAGGGGAGATATATGTAATTACTGCTTTATCATCAAGTCTGTATATAATTTCATTTAAATTCTCAATCAATGTCCTGTACTTCTGTTCAGCTTCACGGATCATTTCCTCCGCCTGCTTTCTTTCAGTTATATCCCTTAATATTCCTTCAAAGCCGGAGACAATACCATCCTGATTATAAATAAGATGGGAAGATGTAGAGCATATCATAAGTCTGTTATCTTTTGTTTTCAAACGAAGCTCAAAATCGATGACTGTGTTGTTTGCCATTATCATTTTCAGAAAGTTTTCCCTGTCCGAAAGGTCATAATAAACATCAAACACGGATTTCCCGATAAGTTCCTCAGGCTTAAAACCGGAATATCTTTCAATAGACGGGCTTATTTCTGTGATTATTCCGGCATGGTCTGTCTGGTAAAAAACATCCTGTATGTTTTCAAAAATGCTTCTGTATTTTTTTTCGCTTATTCTCAGTTTCTTTTCAGCTTCCTTCCGGTCTGTTATATCGAAAAGAGAAGCTATACTTTTTTTTGTTCCGGGAATCATGGAAATAAAAAGCAGATTATCCCTTAATTCACCGGCTTTATTTTTAAACCTGAATTCATAACTTGATTTTGCTTTAGATGGATCGGTCCTTCTAAGGTAGTGCTGCTCTTTCATGAATTCCAGGTCATCTTCACAGACCATATCAGGCCATTTCATTTTATTCTCTATTTCATCCCTGAAATATCCAAGGCTGGAAGCAAAATTTTCATTGGCCAGACTTACAGTGGTATCCTCTTCAATGACAATAATACCTGAACCTGTATTTTCAAATAAAGTACGGTAGCGAAGTTCATTCTGTTCAAGCTGGGTATTTGTATGTATTAATTCCTCATTGGCAGCTTCAAATTCCTCATTAATAGCTGCGAGTTCTTCATTAAGAGACATTAAGTCTTCATTCTTTGAAATTATCTCTTCCTTTATCTTTTTCAGTTCACTAATATCAGTAACAGAAGCAATACTTTTATCTGTTCCGGAGAGCATACTGACAGAAATTACCCCGTCATAGATTTCTCCAGACTTTGTTTTATATTTGAACTCATATCCCGATATTGCATTATCCGGATTTTCCCGTCGTAATTTATGCTGTCTTATCATAAATTCCAGAGATTCCGGCGCAACAAGTTCGGTCCATTTCATTTGACCTTCTATTTCAGATTTTAAATAACCGAATTCATGGATAAATTTTTCATTTACCATACTTACAGTCATATCCTTATCAACAATAAACATGGAGGTTCCGGTATTTTCAAAAATAGATTTATATGCATTATTTCCCGCACTATTAAAGGGGTTTATCAATGATGAATCAATAATTACTGAAGGATTACCGGAAAAGACTGAAGCCATTTGTGAAACTTCATCATATGAATTGCAGTACATAATTTCGAACCCGGCACTACTAAGTGCTTCAATTGCAGGATCATCATTCCCTGAATCTGATCCTGTAATCAGGATCTTTTTCCCTTCATTTTTAGTCATATAATTCTTTACCTATAAAATTAGTTTATCCGGATTATCTATCCTGGTTAATTCACAAACTGTCTGAAACTCATTGATTAATATTACAGAAATCTGGAATACTCAACATATTTGTATAATCAGGAATTTAGAAGATCAAATAATTTTTTTTCAATTGAATCTTCATTAAATAATGAAATATCTGATATT
>CAYYKZ010000203.1:0-5576 GCA_964468455.1 uncultured Leptospirales bacterium
ATATTTAGGATCTGCATTAAGTACACCTGGAACATCTTTCCAGATTGTAACATCAACTGCATTAAGACAATATGCAAGAATTGCAGCTGAAAAATCGGAACCCTCCCTACCCAGGGTAGTTGAAAGATTTTCCGATGTCCCGCCAATAAAACCCTGGGTTACATAAATATTTTCATTATTAAAATTAATCACATTTTGCACCAGCTCATCAGTCTTAGCCCAGTCAACCCGCCCTTCCCTGTAGGTATTATCAGTTCTGATTATTGCCCTTGCATCAACCCACTGATTTTTAATACCCTCACAGTTTAAAAACTCACTTATTATCCTGGTGGAAATTATTTCACCTGCTGAAACAAGCTGATCATAATCATAGTCATAATTATCAGAATGGGGAAGAGATATTCTTTCTTTAATTAATCTGAATATATTCTCCATATCTGTAAATATATTATGTTTTTTATCTGTAAAGAGACCCTCAATAATTTCAAAATGAAAATCCCTGATAAAATTAAACTCTTCATCCATTTTTTCTTTATTGAAATAACAGGCGTTGAGAAGCCTTTCAAAGGCATTTGTAGTTTTACCCATGGCAGAAACTACTACCGCCAGTTTATCATTTTTAAAAAGACTTAATACCCTGGCCACGTTGCGGACTGAATCTGCGTCCTTAACAGAAGCCCCGCCGAATTTAAAAACCTTTATCATTATTTCCCCCTGATTAAACTTCTCTGAAGATAATTCTATGAGCCGTATTATTTGCTGTATCACGCTTTTCAAGAAAAAAATTTAATGTTAATATTCTGTTGTAAAATAATGAACTGTTAACTCTAAACAACTTCGGAAATCACGGGGATATATATCATATTCAACTGCAATCAGGTTTAAAAATTATCACAAAAAAAAATTATTGGTTATAATTATATCTTTTTTAAAAATAAAAACTTTCTATTCTCCTTATTCATATATACACTAAAGACATGGATATGATAAGCACAGATAAACTGAAAGATAAATTTCTGAATTTTTTTCTTTTCCCCGGAATTGAAAAAGCTGAAAAAGACAGAAGAAGAATAGCAATGATTGCCTTTTGCATTGCAATTGTCATTTTATTTCCTGTGGGTATTTACAATTTTTCAGCAGGAAATATGTTCACAGGATTATTCAATATCATTTCTGCGCTGATTCTTACCGCTGTTTTTTTAAGCCTTAAATATATAAAAAACGGACTGCTGGTATACAGAATCTGCGGTTTTTTCATAGGGCTCCTTTTTCTTTATAACATTTTTTCAGGAGGGGAACAGGAGGCCCTTTCCCTGTGGCCTTTTATTTTTCCTGCCGGGACCTATTTCATGTACGGAGTCAAAGAAGGGACTCTCTGGAATTTCTTTTTTTTGGCGGCTGCTTCCTCTTTAATGATTCTTTCCCATTCAAGTCCTATCATTCATCATTATTCTAATTTTTACATCTCAAGATTTGTCCTGACATACTCTGCCATTACACTCCTTACACTGGGCTATGAATATACCAGGTCATCATCAATAAATGAACTTGCAGAAAAACAGAAAGCCATAAAAAAAACTATCTCCCGCATGAGAACCGAATTTCAGCTTTCAAAAAATATTCAGAAAAATATAATTCCTGCTTTCTGTCCCCAGGTTAAGGGACTTAAAACAGCATCCCTATACAAACCTCTTGAAGAGGTAAGCGGAGATTTTTTTGACTATATAAATCTGGATAGTTCTCATAAAATAGGGATTTTTATTGCAGATGTGACCGGCCACGGAGTGCCCTCTGCCTTGATCACAAGTATGCTGAAAATTCTTATTGCTACTTCAGGGAACCGCAAAAATAACCCTCCTGCAATGATGAAATATATAAACAGCCATCTTTATGACAAAACAGGAGGGTATCTTGTCACTGCATTTTATGCTGTTATTGATACAGATGCCATGACCCTGAAATATTCCCGAGCAGCTCACAGTTTTCCTCTTCTAATACGTGAAGGCAGGATATCACCCCTTAAAGCTGAAGGTTTTATTCTGGGAGCTGATGAAAAACCTCAATTCAAAGAAAAAACAATAAAACTCAAAAGTAATGACAAGGTTCTTTTTTATACAGATGGACTTACGGAAACCATGAACATGGGGAGTGAATATTTTGACAATGTAATAAATGCAGCTATTACCAGACACTGTGATTGCGGAATAAATGATTTTGTAAAAAATATTTACAATGAACTTCTCAGTTTCAAGGGCACAGGAAGTTTTGAAGATGATATTACAATAATAGCAATTCATCTTGATAGTGATTCAAATCTAAAGCAGACTAAAAAATCAGGCAATATCACTGCTTCTTAAAATCTGCTCCAGGTTTGAAACCTGAACACTGAAACTGCTGATAATCTGATTAAGATTATCAGACATGGCACTCAGATCGGAATAAAAATTTTCAATTTTAGTAATCATATCTCCGTAGTTAATTATCCCTTCCCTGTTTTCAGCTGTTACTTTGTCAATCATGCCAGCGTATTGCACAGAAAGATTAAAATACTGAAGCAGACTTTCCAGATTATTTCCATGAGCCTCAATCACACTTTTCAAATCAACAAAAAAACTCCGAATTTTCAGCATTATGGTAATAATTTCATCAAGCACTACAGAGGTATCTTTAATGCTGTCAGATGTTTCAATTATCCGTTTTACTGAGGTTTTAATAATATCTCCAATCTCCCTGGCAGAACTGATACTGTTATCAGCAAGTTTTGAAATCTCATCTGCCACAACCCCGAATCCCCTTCCGTGGTCACCGGCCCTTGCAGATTCTATTGCCGCATTTAGAGAAAGGAGAGCAGTTTTATCTGCAATATCATTAATAGTATCAGATATCTCCGCAATCCTTGAGGAAGCGTCTTTAAGCTCCCCTATTGTTTTCCCCGCGCTGTCAAGTCTGGATCTGCACTTGGCCGCGAGTTCACTTATCAATGCTGAATTTTCCCTTGCAGTATTGCCCGACTTCATTGTTTCTGCAAATTCATTTTTAAGGCCGTCAACCAGGCGGAGTCCCTGTTCATTAAAATCAAGCTGCCCTTCGGTATTCGCCTGAATCATTTCAAAGGAATCAATTACTCTGGCAGAAGTATCCCTGGTGCTTTTAAAAACCGGGGACTGTTCATCTATTGCCGCATCTATTTCCCTTGTAAATTTCTCCAGAAATCCGGTAGTGCTGAAAACCTCTTTTACAAGGTTACCGGCTTCATCCATTAAAAGACTAATCCTATCCCTTTCGTTCTTAATAACATCACCGCTCTGCTTCAGGGCACTCGATTTTTCCCAGTTTGAGTATCTGAGCCTGTCCAGTATATAAACAAAGACAAATGTAAAAACAATAATTGATGCCATATCTGTAAGAGTATATTTTTCCCTGTCAGTGACCATCCCAAGTCCATGCATACCAGCTGTGAGAAAAAAAGCAGAGGCCGAAAGAGCTGTCATTGACCAGAGGATAAACCTATTAATTGGAGCCACAATAATAAGAACAAGAGTAAAAAAATAACCCGCCATATACACAGGATCGCCGCCTGTTAATCCGGTAAGTACTCCTGTGCCTATTTCCAGATAATACCCAAGAGCTGCCAGGACCAGCATGCTGTTTCTTTTGAATGCCGGGATAAACTGCAGTGCAAAGATAAAAAATGAAAAAGCAGACAGTCCAAGGCGGAGCATAATTATGGCTTCTTTTTCCGGATATATTGCCCTGTCAAGGGGGATATAATTGATCCAGGCAAATATACATATAAGTGATGCGGGAAAAACAACCAGATTACTCTGATAATTAAGCTCTCCTGCATATGTATCAGGAAATCTATCCCTGTCCCAGAAAATTAATGACTTTATTTTTAATAGCATTAGTCCCGCCTGTAAAGATATTTTTTTGCTGCTTCAACTCCCTGGCTAAAACCTTCAAGTATCTTTTTTTCATCCCTGGTTAAACGTTCCACTTTAAAATCATGGGGGGGATATATTATATCGATCCCTTTATATTTATTTTCCAGATCATCAAGGATTTCATTATACCTTTTATAACGGCCTTCAAGAGATTTTACAAAATAATAATAACTGCTGTCATTATAATAAAATTCAACCAGTTTATTAACCCAGAATGATTCCTTTTTTTTCCTGTAACCTTCAGGCCTTGATAGTATAACAAGGATCTCCTCTTCTTTAAACCCGAGTTCAAGAGCCTTCATATAAGGAAAAGGTTCAAAAAGCCCTCCATCAAGGTAATTTTCTTCGTTATATTTAACAAATCCCCTGTAAAGAACCGGCAGTGCTGCTGTTGCCTTGAGTACTGTCAGGATATCGTCCTTATGAGAATTAAAAAAAACAGGTTTAGGAAGAGAATTCTCCCTGCAGAGTGTTGCCGTTATATATACAGGACAGCTTTTTTTAAGTTTTTTCAGGTCCAGGTCATCATCCTGCTTTAAAACAGCATCCATCATCCAGTCAAGATCCATAATATGCTTTTTAGGATTTACTATATTTTCAAAATGGATAAAATCTCCAGTAAGAAGAGTGGAAAAAAATGCGTCCCTGGCCAGGTGAATCTGTCCTGACGCGTAAAGAGTGCCGGTAAGTGCACCAGCTGAGGAACCTGCAATCATCTCCCATGGGAAATATCCCCTGTCAGAAAATGCCTGAAGCACACCTGTAAGAAACACACCCCTCATACCCCCACCTTCGATAATAAGGGCTTTTTTATCAGGGAATATACTTTTACTGTTAAATATTTTTTTTAATGTTCTTTTTATATTCATAAATGCAGGTTTTAAAAAATCCATCCATATTCAGAAATAAGAAGTGATCATTATTTATTTATATTTACTCCTGACAGTTATTTCAACTCTTTTTCAGGACAGGTAATGGATAAATTAAAGGCAGATACAACACCTTTTCCAATTCCTTTTATCAGTATATGCTTCAAATTTATTATTAATCCTGCACAGTTGGCACTTCGCACAAAAAGCCGCCCGGTAAAGGAATGAAGTTATTATAGCTAATTCCAACAAAAGGAGTATCCGGTTACACAATAGTATAAATTAAACATGAGAGATACAGGGGGAAGAATTGAAAAAACTGCAATTCGCAGGATGCTGTTGTAAAAATGAATAGAATAATAAAGAGCCTGTCATCCAGGCTCTTTATTATTCAGGAATCATCCTTCCTTATAAGATCCGCCATTCTGATCAGCAAGATCCTTCATAAACTGCTCATCCTTATCGTCTCCCAGACCTATTGAATGAATTACAATATTCCTTTTGCTGTTAATCTTCCTGACCTCATCAAGAATCTTTGAGGAACCCGCATCTGAAGGATAGCCGTCTGAAAGAAAAAAAATAGTGTCCACTCCTTTAACAAGGAAAGCTCTTTTAAGGCCCTTGAGAGCAGATGTTCCTCCGGTTGCGCTAAGCCTTTCAATATATGCAATTGATGATATCTGGCTGGAAGTCCCTGAATCCTGAAGATTGTCCTTCCATAAATCTGTTTTATCAGAAAATGTTACTATTGTAAACCTGGTAG
>CAYYKZ010000204.1:0-5502 GCA_964468455.1 uncultured Leptospirales bacterium
TTGATTTGCTCCGGACGGTTTTACTCAACGGTCATCACCCCCGGGTCCGGAGAGTACGAAAAGGAGAGGCCGCTGAAAGGTGATGCAGGGGAAAAACCGAAGTCTTTATAAATCCCCTCATAACCGGCCGCACGATATAGTATAGTAGCGGAAATAATTCCCGCAATAACAATAACAGGCTTCCATAAACCCTGCATTACACTATTAAGCCTGTACATTACAAAGCATAAAAAAAGCGCGGCACCAAGATTATACGCAGGAATAGCAGATCCGGAAAATATTAGCTCTATAATAACCGGAAGAATCGTAAATGCAATAAGAAGCAGTATAACAGAAACAACCCTGGTTGTAAAAAATCTCTGCAGATAAGAAAGCCCCCCGGTAAAGGATATGACAGATAAAATCAATCCCCCTGCAAAAATTGAGAAATATATTGAATCACCGCCGCTTTTCGATGATGCAATAATCCCTATAAGAAGAACAGACGCGGGGCCGGATATAAGAGGCAGTTTATGGCCAAAAAGCGGCTGAATAACCATAACAGCACCTGTAATAAAAAAGAGGCGCTGCATATAAAGAATCTGATCAGCTGAATCGGGAAAAGTTATGCCGGCCAGTACTTTCCCTATAATTACTACAGCAGGAATGGTAACCGCAAACCACTGAAGTCCATATATCATTAAATGTAAAATGCCGGGCCTTGAATTAAGGCTGTATTTTAATTCCATTATTTCTCCTGATTATCAGGCTCCCCTGAATATCTGTATATAAACAATAAAGGTGACTTCCGGAATGTGATTATTATTTTAATAATTGCAGCTGTTTTTCATTCTAATCCGGCATATCCTTAACAACCCTTGCCAGAACTTTCCTGATTGAGTCATAGTCAAATCCTCTGCCTGTAAGAAATGCAGCTGTTTTCATATAACTGTTTTTTTTATCCTTCACAGCATCATATTTTTTGCATGCTAAACTGAAGAGTGCATCTTCATCTACTATATTGGCATTACATTCTTCCATAGTTTCATCAATAATATTACGGTTAATACCCTTCAAGTAAAGGTCTCTCTTAATTTTTTCCTTCCCGTATTTTTTCATGGCAATTCTGCTTTTTATAAATGAAAGGGCAAAATCATAATCGTTCAAATAACCCCTTTCAGTAAGCCTGGCTATGACATATTCAATATGATCAGCATTAAATGATTTTTTTTTAAGGTAAACCCGCATTTCATGGGCTGACCTGCTTCTTCCGGACAGATAGGCTAATCCCTTCTGCAGGCATGAAAATTTCAAAGAGTCATCATAAATTTTAAGATAAACCTCTCCTGTAATATCCATTCCTGACCTGAGGGAATAGTCTGATACTGCTGAATATGGAAGTTTTAACGATTCTCCATTGTCCAGCTCAAGCTTTATAGAATGCTCCCCATATATTATTTTCTGAATAGTTGCCACAGATGCTCCATCTGGAAATCAAATAATGCTGGCTGGAATACCGGCGCGCCATAAACAGCATTATTTTAATATTTTATCTTTATTTAACAATAAATATAAATAGAAAAAGGATGCCGAAGCACCCTTTTTTGATATAATAAAATGTATTTTTGTCTTTAACGTTTTGAGAACTGGTACTTCTTCCTGGCTTTTTTCTGTCCCGGCTTCTTTCTTTCAACTTCTCTTGCATCTCTTGTAAGAAAACCGGCTTCTCTTAAAGTTTTTTTCATATTTTCATCAGTCTTTACAAGGCATCTTGCTATACCCATTTTAACAGCACCGGCCTGTCCTGACCATCCGCCGCCGGATACATTTGCAACTATATCATAATTCCCAAGTAATCCCACATGCTCAAGGGGCTGCCTTACAACAAGTTCCAGGGTCTGTCTTCTGAAATATTCGTTTATCGGCTGTTTATTAATAATAATATTGCCGCTCCCCGGTTTAAGCCATACTCTAGCCACAGAGGTTTTTCTTCTTCCTGTCGCGTACATGTTTTCTGCCATTTTTTTCTCCTTAAAATACCTGTTTAACTATATTACAAATTGATAGATTCCGGTTTTTGAGCTGTATGCGGATGAGTGTCACCGCTGTAAACCTTAAGATTTTTTATTATCTTTCTGCCGAGCTTTGTCTTGGGAAGCATCCCTTTTACAGCATTTGTAATTACAAACTCAGGCTTTTCCTTCATTATTTTTTTAATATTAACAAATTTAATACCGCCTGGATACTGTGAATGCCTGAAATACTCTTTATCTTCAGCCTTATTTCCTGTAAGAGCAATTTTTTCAGCATTTATTACTACTACATTATCGCCCATGTCAAGATAGGGTGTATAGTCAGGCTTATTTTTGCCTCTAAGAATAGTAGCAATTTCAGTAGCAAGTCTTCCAAGAACTTTCCCTTCTGCATCAACAACAAACCACTTTTTATTGATTTCAGATGCCTTCATTGAATAGGTTTTCTGAATATTATTATCCATTAGTCAATCCTCTCATAGCTTATATAAAATAAGATTTAATTTCAAAATTGGAATTACAAAGGTATAAAACAATATATACCCTTAATCCTGTCAACTTAATTAATATTAATTTGCTTAAATGCTAAATTAATTCTTTTCGGGAGTAAAACAATCAGAAATTGAATCTTTTATTCCTGCAGATATTACCATTAATCGGTCTTTTATATAAAGATCAATACTATTTCATTTTAAAATTACATTTTTTAAGCATTATTTTCTCCTGAAGATATAGCTGGGATGATATTAGTTTTACAAAGCCGCAAACTTCGTCTGCGGCTTAAAGCATTTCAATTATAAATTATCATTGTGACTTTCTAAATTATTATTTGACACCCTGATATTTAAGTATAATTAAAAATATAAAATAAAGAAACATTCCAGGTGAGGCATCTTTATGAAAACAAGAATAATTACCCCTATTATCATCTTTTCAGTAGCGATGATTATGTCATGTGCTACTATAAATCTTAACCAGAGACCCACAGCAGAAATAGTAAATTTTGATATAGAATCAATGAGTCTAAGAGACATTACACTTCTTTTTGATGTTGAAATCAGAAACCCCTATCCTATTCCGTTAAAGCTTAATGCTATTCAGTCTGTTTTTTATATTGAAAATAAACAGCTTTTTAAAACAGCAACAGCATCCGGTATGAGAATAAGGGGAATGGGCAAAGAAATCAACCGTTTCAAGGTAAATCTTAAATATGCTGACATAGCTAAAATTGTGAGAAACTACTCATCAAGAGAATCACTTGAATGTCTTGTTGACATGACAATTGCAATACCCCTCCCGGATGCGCTTAAAAACATCCAGAAAGAAATAACATTAAATTTTAAATTGAAAAAAAATATCCCTGTAATTATGCCTCAAATAAGCATTAAAAATTTTACTGTAATAAAGCCTACACGAAAAGAGATTGAAGCTGCACTGGCAAAGGCCAGGCAGAAAAACCTCAGCGCTTCAGCTGTAACCAGCATGTTTGGAGCTATTCTTGACGGGAAAAATCCTGCAAAAGTTATAGATCCCTCTGATCTTGACCTGAAACTCAACATCAACTTTGATATCCTCATGAACAATAAAACAAAAACCCGAATGATTTTCAAAGACCTAAACTATGATTTCATAGTTAACAACAGCAGACTTGTTGACGGTTACACAACAAATATTCAAAACAGGTCCTCTGAATATATTCTCAGAGTAAATAACGATTTCAGCTCCAAAGCTCTCAGCAAATCCATTTTAAACGCCTTCAGCAAGGGTAAAGGAAGTTATAAACTTAAAGGGTATTCTATGGTCAAATTGCCTGACCGGATAAAAAAGGACCCTGTTAAACTTACTTTTGACGAAACTGGGGGTTTTTCCCTTAAATGATAATACATGTAATACTCGCAGGAGGAGCAGGAACAAGACTTTGGCCAATGAGCAGAGAGGAGAAACCGAAACAGTTTCTTAATCTTTCAGGCCAGGGAACTCTTCTTGAAGAAACAATTAACAGACTAAAATCTCTGGGCCCTGAAGAGATTATAATAGTATCATCTGACAAATACAAAGAGCTCTCAAATGATGAAATAAAAAAATCAGGGCTAAAGGGGACTGTTCTTGCAGAGCCTGAGCCGAAGAACACTGCTGCTGCTGTACTTTACGCAGCTTCTTACTTGAAAAGTAAATATGATGATCCAGTTATGATAGTTCTCCCTGCTGATCATTATGTAAAAAACAGAACTGAATTCACTTCGATCCTGAAAAAAGGAATAGAGCTTTCACTTTCAGGTTCACTTGTAACAATAGGGATCAAGCCGTCCTACCCGGAAACAGGTTATGGCTATATTAAAACTTCCATGGAGAATAATTCTTCCGGACTATCTGTTGAAGAATTTGTAGAAAAGCCCGATTTACAAAAAGCTGTTGAATATTGCAAATCAGATGAGTACTACTGGAACAGCGGCATTTTTATCTGGAAAGTCTCTGTAATACTAAATAATTTTCAACAGCTCATGCCTCAGCACTGCAGAGCTTTTCTCCCTCTCTTTGAACTTTCACCTGATGAAATGTCATCTGACTCAAAAGAGGCTATGTCTCTGAAAAAAAGAATATTCAGCGGTATTGATTCAATTTCCATAGACTATGGCATAATGGAACATGCACAGAACCGTATGCTCATACCAGCCGATTTCGGGTGGGCTGACCTGGGGAGCTGGAAAGCGATTGATGACATCCTTCCCCCTGATAAAAGAGGAAACAGAACACCGGAAGGAACTGATTCTATTTTTATTAATTCCGATAACTGCTCAGTTTACAGCGAAGGTGCCAGAATTGCAGTCACAGGCCTATCTGATGTAATTGTAGTTCAGGCAGGAAATGATATTCTTGTAATAAACAAAAATGATTCCCAGAGAGTCCGGGAGGTTGTTGAAATTATCCGGAAAAAGAATACATAGTTAATAAAACAGATTCATTATATAAAAAAATCCCGCCTTTAAGAGGCGGGATTTTTAGATCTATTCCCATTCAATTG
The DNA here is from genome assembly GCA_964468455.1 of uncultured Leptospirales bacterium. Classification (GTDB taxonomy): domain Bacteria; phylum Spirochaetota; class UBA4802; order UBA4802; family UBA5550; genus JBBAGC01. The sequence goes on from CAYYKZ010000204.1 coordinate 5,035, forward strand.
TTGAAGGGGGCTTTGAGGATATATCATAAACGACCCTGTTTATACCCTTCACTTCATTAATAATTCTGTTTGATATTTTTCTTAAAAGACCCTCAGGAAGATAGGCCCAGTCTGCTGTCATAGCATCAACAGATGTAACACCCCTTACAGCTATTACATTTTCATAGGTTCTTTTATCCCCCATTACACCAACTGATTTAACAGGAAGATATACTGCGAAGATCTGCCACAGCTCATTATAAAGGCCCGCATCCTTTATCTCCTGCACAAGGATATCATCTGCATGCTGAAGTATTTTAATTCTTTCAGGTGTAACCTCACCTACAATCCTTATTGCAAGGCCCGGTCCCGGGAAAGGATGCCTGTAAACAAGCTCAGGGGCCATTCCCAGTTTCACCCCAAGCTCTCTCACTTCATCCTTGAACAGCTCCTTAAGGGGCTCAATAACCTTACCTGACTTTATCAGCT
>CAYYKZ010000205.1:0-5438 GCA_964468455.1 uncultured Leptospirales bacterium
GCAGATCATCAAAATTCATTCTTCCGGCAAGCTGTGTTATAAATTCATCAATTTTTAATTTTTCAACACGCTCAATATCACTGAGCTGGGAAATGACCGATTCTTTTCTGAGAACCCCTATAAGGATGCCCCTCTTGGAAACAACCGGTATTATCGGCACATCGTGGACATAAAAAAGCCTTACAACATCCTCAGGACGTTTATCGTGGTGATCGTAAGGGTTCTCCTGGAACTCCTTTAGATCTTCAGAAATATTCCTGTCATCATCAGCCATCAAAACCCCAGAACATCAAACATATTATAAAAGCCGGCAGATTTCCCTTTCATAAATTCCATTGCAGTTACAGCACCCCTGGCAAAGGTATCCCTGGTTGCCGCCCTGTGTGTAAGCTCTATACGTTCTTCAGCGCTGGTAAAAAAAACTGTATGCTCTCCTACAATATTACCGCCACGCATAGCATGAACCCCTATTTCACAGGCGCTCCTTTCACCTACAATACCCTCCCTTCCGTGGACCTCTTTAGCTTCAGCAAGGCCAGGCAGGTTAGCTTTAACAACATCAATAAGCTTCCTCGCGGTACCGGAGGGGGAATCTTTCTTAAATCTATGGTGAGCTTCAAAAATTTCAACGTCATAATCCATATTAAGGGACCGTGAGGCAACTTCAGTTAATTTAAAAAGAAGATTAACCGCAAGTGACATATTGGGTGAAAAAAGAATCGGCATATCAGCTGAAGCGGTTTCAAGTTTTTCAATTTCTGATTCAGTAAAGCCTGTAGTACCAATCACAAGAGGCTTACCCAGGGGAGCCATAATTTTTATAAGCTCAAATGTGGCAGATGGGGTTGAAAAATCAATTATACCCTCGGTTTTTTTTATATCATCAGAATTCATTGTTGAAATAATACAGTGATCATCCCGACTTTTTACTATTTCAGATATTTTTTTCGATAAAAACGGGGAGCCGGGAGCATCAAATGCTGCTGCAGGAGTATGCCCTTTTTCAATCATAATGTTTAAAATTGCAGCTCCCATTCGGCCGCCCGCTCCGCATAAACCAATTTTCATTTCAGTTTCACTCCGTAATCAAGAAGCCGCTGCTTCAGGATTTCCCTGTTTGAATCACTTAAAGAAGTCAGAGGGAGACGGAGTTCACCTGAACAGACTCCTGTCATTTCCATAGCCGCCTTTATAGGAATAGGATTTGTCTCTAAAAACATGGCCCTGCATAGAGGTAAAAGCCTGTAAAAAAGATCCCTGCACTGATCAATGCTGCCTTCGTTAAAAAGTGTAACAACTTTTTTCATATCAGCAGGGAGCAGATTCGAAAGGACAGAAATTACTCCTTTTCCACCCACTGCAAGAAGCGGAAGAAGCAGATTGTCATCCCCGGAAAGAACAGTAAATCTGCTTCCGCAAAGCTCAATGAGCTTCATCATCTGTGCAACATCCCCTGAAGCTTCTTTCATGGCAACCACATGTTCGGTTCTGTCAAGAAGCTCCTTAACGCTTTCAGGAAGGAAATTCACACCCGACCTTCCGGGAATGTTATATAAAATCACAGGGATATTACAGGCCCTGTCTATACTTTCAAAATGTGCTATAAGCCCTTTCTGTGTAGGTTTATTATAGTAGGGATTCACAGATAATACTGCGTCAACCCCTGCATCTATGGCTCCCTTTGTAAGCCATATTGCTTCTTTGGTAGAATTAGCGCCTGTTCCGGCAATTACTTTAATTCTGCCATTTACAATTTTTACAACTCGATGAATAAAAGCTTCATGCTCCTGGAAAGAAAGAGTTGGAGATTCGCCTGTAGTCCCCATAGGAACAACCCCGTCAACTCCACCCTGGATTTGACTTTCTATATGCTTTTCAAGGGCTTCCCAATCCACACCGCTGTCGCTGAATGGAGTTATTAATGCTGTATATACACCTTCAAACATAATTTTCACCTGTAATATTTTAAAACCTGATATAGAACCGCTTGCATAGAATCAATTAAGCGGCTTTACAACTTCATAAAGTTTTTCCCTGAAAAAACCGGGATTATATGTTTCATCCGGGAAATCGTCTTCAAAAAGATAAAGAGCCAGAACTCTTCTGGAAAGGAGAAGTTCCTCTTCTGCCCTGTAAACATAGACTTTTATCCAGTCACCGCTTACATTAATTACAATGCGGACTTTTTCACCTTTCTTTATGGAATTACTCCCCGCTTCAACATCCCGAAGCAGCCTGTAATCAATAAACTGGTCTCCTGCCCTCTCTAAAGATCGGAGTTTGTCAGCTTCCTTATCTTTGACAAAAGTCGAACAGGATGATAAAAGAGTAAGTATAAAAACAGCAATTAAAGCAATATTAATTTTTTTCATTGTCCCGTCTTTTTTAAAAAAATTGTCCGGATTAATCCGATTTTATTCTTAAAAACCATAAAACAGATAAAAATGTCAAGGAATTATTATGTCATCAAACATACATAAAGAATTCAGTTACGGGGCGAAAAGATTTAACCGGCAAGTATTATGCATGTAAAAATACAAAGCGCCATGTACCCGACAGGGTAAATGGCGCTGAATTCACTCTTAATAATAGATAAAACCAGATAGATACTTCCTGATAACAGCAGGAAATCACTAAAATAAAAAATTAAATTCCAAGAGCCTTTTTTACCTGGGCAATAAGAGTATCCGGGTCAACAGGTTTCTGAAAAACACCATTAAAACCAAGTTCCGAAATACTTATATTGCTGGCGGTAGCATTACCAACGCTGCTTAGAAGATAAACAGGAAGTTTTGCATCCTCTTTTCTTATCATTTCAGCTACTTTGATCCCCGCATCAACTCTCTCCATCATCATATCGCAAAGAACAAGATCAGGACTGGTTGATTTAAATTTTTCAAAACCCTCTTTACCGTCAAGAGCTGTTGTTATGCTGAATCCTTCGGAGCTTAAAATAGCACTGACAGACTCCAGAATGTCCGGATCGTCATCTATTACCAGTATCTTTTTATCAGACATTTTTTTCTCCTTATAACTTAAATTAAATAAAATTATATTTTTTTTAACGCAAAAGCTTAAAGATAACATTTGCGTCTCATAAAACACTGCTTAGCATTAAAAAAATTAAAACCGGTTTTTCTTTCTGTAATTTAAATTTTTCAAAATAATTGAATAAAATTTTAATATGACTTTCGGGGGCTCCTGTCAATAATTATTTTTGCCTGATGGGGAATTATTTACGCATATCAATATAATAATAAATCAGATTAATTACTTTGAATGCTAACTCCTGTTTTTTTCTTCAATAAGTTTTTTGAGTTTCTGAAAAGCCGGCCCCTTCTCTCTCCAGACATAACAGGTATCTTTAAGGCTGTACCCCATTTTTGAAGACGCCCCTTTAGATGACTCCTCTTCATTTTTCTTCCTGTATCTGGAAGCCCAGAATCCCTGAAGAACCGCCGGAGCCATTGTTATAATAAGGTGAAGCAGATGGGTGCATCCCTTTTCGCCGCCGGCAATTTCCCGTACCTTTGAAGAAAAACCTCCGGTAATTGCCATCCCCTTGACCGGTGCAAGGCACTGTTCAACCTCTTTACACTCGAACCTGGGCACATTATCCATGGATACTTCTATTTCCTCAATAACAAGAGATGGAACTTTAACCAGAAGCAGTATTGTAAGGCCGTGAAGAATCCCTGCCTCAACCTTTTGCCCTGTAAATTTATAGTAATCCACATGTCTGGTTTCTATTAGTTTTCCTGAACAGAGGATATGATCTTCATCAACATAGTAGGTGGTTGTTTCTATTACCCTGTCATGGACAATATCCTTTGCAAGATCCATTAATCCGCTCATACTCCCCCTTTCAGCAGAACAGTTGATAGTGGCTGATAAAAAAACTCCTTACAGTTTTCCTCCACACTGTACATTTCTCCGCTGCTGCTTACATATGAATACCTTAAAATATCTGAAATACAGGTTCCCTCTGAAAAAGCAATTAATCCATACCTCTCCAGGGACTTAAAAAATGCCCTCATAACCCCAAAACTCATTTTCTGGATAAATGAATCGTCATGATGCTCATGATCGTAAAGCCCCAGATTAACGTCAGAAACTGTCCAGTCACCCATAAGAGCATCAATCAGAATTCCTGTTTCAACTCCGTATCTCTGCCAGAAAGAGACAAAATTGAAAAACTGCAGAGTTCCTGCACATTCACCTGAAAGCGGATAGGAAAAATCCTTTATTCTTTCCAGACGGGGATGAGATATTAACGAGAACAGGGGCTGGGCAGCATATTTTTTTACTCTGCCCATTTCACGCCAGAAACCCGCCTTCGCAAAATCCGATCCTTTAAGCACTGCCCCTACAAGGGACGTGACAAAGTGTGAACCGAAAAATTCAGGGACAACGTCCGCATCAAGAAAAATAACAATCACCTTTCCAGGGTCTGAATCTGCCTCTTCCAAATTAAGCCTGTAAAGAGTACGGCGCATATCAGCCCCCTTTCCAGGCTCTGACCCCATGTCAGGAACTTCTGTATTTGAGCTTAAAAAAAGATCTGTCACAGGAAGAATTGCCTTAACGCGCTGTTCAGTCAATTCTTCACCAGGTCCTTTCCGTCTGTGATTTACAATAATACGATCAATTATTCCGGAATGAATTGACTTAAGCGAATCAATCTTTTCACAAACCAGGCCCGCCTCCCTGTCACCCAGGGTTGAAAAAACAGCAATAATTTTATGCCTTTTTTTAAGTGATATAATATCATCCGGTGAAAAATCGCTGTGACTATATTTAATTATTTCCTTCAGAAATCACCTCTTTGTCAGTTAAAAGGGAAAAGAATAAAAACTGCAATATCCCACAGAGTGTGGCTTAAGCATATCATGAGAAGAGACTTATATCTCATATAAAGGAAACCCCAGAAAAGGCCGCATGTTAATGCTGCAAGTATAAGCATAATATTAAGTGTTGCCACATGAACTGCAGCATAAAAAAGAGCTGCTGCAATATATCCTTTCCATGGCCCCAGTCTATCCTCAAAATGCTTCTGAAAAAAACCTCTCCACAAAAGCTCTTCTCCAGGCCCAATAACAAAAAGCATAAGAAAAGCTATCCTGAGATGCGTGGCATCACCTTTAAATTTATATATTGAGTCAATTCCTGTTCCTGCAAAATCAAAAAGTGCTCTTGAAAGCACATTCCCAGTTTTGAATACAGCAAAAAGCAGAAGAGCGCTGAAGATTCCCATAAATATATTAAAACCTATGTTTCCCGCAAAAAAAGAACGGATTTGTTTCCTGTAATCTCTGTCGAAAAAAAAGGCCGCTCCTGTAAGAACCAGCAGATTGGAAGACATCCACCACCAGAAATCGAAAGGGCCAATCCCCCTGAAAACGAATAGAGGAACAAAAAGTAAGGCTGCTGATGATATA
>CAYYKZ010000206.1:0-617 GCA_964468455.1 uncultured Leptospirales bacterium
CTTTTACTATAATCTGCTCAACATAGGCTTTACGCCCCTCATCAATAACAAATTCTATTTTAACAAATTTACGAAGCTCCTTCTTCCCGTCTACCTCTACTTCTCTTTCAGTAACAGTTCTTTTAGGAATTACACGTGCAAATATATATCCCCTTGAAGCATACAGAAAACTTATAGACTGCCTGTCATTCATAAACTTGCTGTTATTAAAAACTTCACCCGGCGTGTTAAGGGTAAAAGATTTCTTTAACACCTCTACCTGGGCAGGTGAAAGGATAGAATCTTCTCCTTCGTTGATTGTAATGGTATATGGACTGTCAAGATAGTACCTGTCACCTTCACTGATTTTTAATACTATATATATACCCCTTTCCCTGGGGTTTTCCGGGTCAACCCACTGATAATCCACCCGCTCGTCAACTATCTGCGCGTCCAGATATCCTTCCTGCTGATAAAACCCTATTATTTTTCTTTTATCCTCTTCATAGATACCTCTTTTAAATGATCCGTCAGTAAATACACCGTCCTCTTTTGTTTCTATAAGACGGAAAAGATCCTTTTCATATATCTTTTTTGCTCCAAGAATAGCTATTTTACGAACCTTAATTTCCTCACCT
>CAYYKZ010000206.1:627-5403 GCA_964468455.1 uncultured Leptospirales bacterium
ACTCAGCCTGTAAGTAATATAGCAATTAAAGAAACCATCAGTCTCGTATTTTTCCTTTAAAAGCTTAATGCTTGCTGTTACCAGTTCCTCTCTGTAGGCATCCCCTTCCTTGAAATTAATAGCAGAAAGAAGGTCCGTTTCGATAAGTTCATCATTACCCTTAAAAACAACCTTTTCCACAAGAGGGCGCTCCTCAATTACCAGCCTGACACTGACACCTTTACCGAATTCAGCAACCTCCACCTGGACATTAAGAAACTTTCCCATTGCAAAGATTCTGCGGATATCCTCCCTCACTTCTGAAGATTTTAGAGGGAAACCCTCTGTAGTTAACATTACATGTCTTATATCATCCTCATCCGCATTAACAAGGCCCTTGAATTCGATTTTTTCAACGGTTCTGTTCTCATATTCAGAAGGCTGTGATGACAGAGACTGGTAGATTGTGCTTAAAAAAAATATAAATACAAAAATGCAGGATATTTTTAAAGCGGTGCCGTATTTATTACGCATTATTTATTATTTCCCGATAGTTTTATTATCTTTTAATTTTCAGTCAGATTATTTTCACTCTGTGAAGAGAAAATTATTCAACACACTTTTGAATCATTAAGGTATCAGTCCCTTTATATTTTATCTTTTACTATGTCAAGAAAAATGATTTTATGCAAAAATCAGTTAAAGTCTCTTCTGAAGCCAGTTTCTATTCCCTGACTTTTTTTATAATAAAAATTCTTTAATATGCATCCCGAAGAAGGAGCCGTGAATATTAACAGATTGTTTTAACACCGGAATATATATTCAGAAAATATTTAAGATCCGGTTTCTATTTTATAGCGGAAATGGAAAATTTTGGTATTCCAGCCTGATTAAGCTTATCAATTATGGAAACAATCGTTTCATAACTTGATTTTCTGTCCCCTCTTATTATTACTGTTCCGTCTTTCAGTGTTTCTTTTCTTCCTTTAAATTCAGCAAGGAGCACATCTTTACCGATTTTCACATCATCAATAAACACTTCATCATTTTCATTGACAGTTATAATAATATTCCCGGGCTTATAATCACCCGCCTGCACAGCTTTAGGAAGATGAACGGTTATTGACGATTCACTTCCCAGGCTGGATGTAACCATAAAAAAAGCCACAAGAAGAAATACCAGGTCAATCAGTGAAGTTATATCAATAAGTGCCCTATGTTTATACCTGCTTTTTAATTTCATCAATACTAGTGCCTTCACCAATGAATTTTAACTGAAAACAATAACTGCTATTTAACTATTACTATAATTTTCAGAATAATCTTAATCAGTCCCCATACCAGATCATTAAACACTTAAACGATTCAGGGAATAATCCACCACCCCTGTTAAAATCAGCTTAAAGAGCTGCGTTGATCAAGTGTGATAAATTCATTTGCAATTATTTCAACATCCCTTACTAATATTTCTATTCTGGTTACCATATAGTTATAAAAAATAACAGCAGGAATAGCAACACATAATCCGAGAGCAGTTGTAATAAGCGCCTCGGTTATACCTCTTGCCAGATGATTCTGCATTGAAGCTCCAAGTTCAGCAAGAGCGCTGAAGGATTTCATCATACCTGTTACTGTCCCCAGAAGACCAAGCATGGGAGCAATAGAGGCTATTGTTGATACAACACCGCCATATCTTTCTATAAGCCTCACTGTTTTTTCCGAATAATCTCTGATTACCAGCTCTCTGTCTGAGGTGTCCCACTTACTGATAATGTTCAGAATTAATGAAAAAAAAGGGCCCTTTTTATTATCACAACAAAGCCTGGCATCTGAAATCCTGTTACTGCGGATATTAAGCACTACATTTTCCAGAATAATGCTGTAATCAGCGTCAATTTTTTTATAGAAAAACATCCTTTCAATTATTACAGCAACCAGAACTATTGAGCAGAAAAAAAGAGGAGTCAGCATTACCCAGAGAGGGATTGAATCAAAAATTGAAATAAAAAAAGTACCGTCCATATCTGCCGTCCTATATCATTACCCTCAGGCCGAAAAAATAGCTTCTCCCTGGTTCAGGATAGCCCTCCCTGAGGCTGTATTGTTCATTATAAAGATTGTTTATTCTTGAATAAAGATAAAAACTATCATAGACCCTGAAATTAAAATTCAGCTCACCCTCTACCATTCCATCCATCATTACATCACTTAAAGGATCAACATAAACATCGCTTTTAACAGAGTTGCTCCATACTATTTCAATTCTATTCCCCTCAAGTGTAAAGTTGCAGGTAAAAATATTCCCCGGCCTGTAAGTAATATTTATATCTGAATTACTGCCATAGGTGTAGTACCTGAAATAATCATATATAAACTGAAATCCTATTATATGGTTATACAATGCAAACTTTGTTACAACTTCAGTTTTGCTGTTAAAAAAAGATGCTGCAACCGGATCAGCCAGGAGCAGGCCCTGAGGCGATGATGAATAATTATAAAGATTATTATTGTTTTCAAATATTCCTCTGGTTTTTATGCTGAAAGATTTCACAGAAAAGCCTTTATTATCTTCCCCGGATACACGGAATTCAAATTCCCCTGAAAGTTCAGTATGGTTTATTGTTGATGGAGGGAGATCAACGGGAAGTTCAATATATTTCAGTGAATAAAGGTACTCATCAGGCCTGTATGGTTCAAGAAGATAATTATGGAGCAGTTCAAAAGAAAAATATCTTAAGCCTATGGTTGATACATTCCCTTTGAAATAGAGAAAATTAGTACCATCACTATCCCAGGAAATAACAGGAGCAATAGTAAGCATGGCAAATTCAGTAATTTTAAAACTGCCGTAAAACTCGCTTGAGGTATTGGCATCAGGATCTGCATCCGGATCATCATATTCATAATATGAAACTTCATGTTTCATGCCCACCTTATTAGCAGCAGACCATATGTATTCAAGAGCAAAGACACCATCAGACAGATAGAAAGTCTTTATCTCCTCCTCTGAAGCGGCTTCATCAGCAAGCCTGTGTTCAAATCTTCCGAAATTAAGATCAAAATCCCATCTGGCAGGCGCCGGCTTATACTCATTTTTAAGCCTTACACGAATTTTATCCTTTTTCTCTCTATTGAAATACTCATTATCGAACATCCCGTAGGAGCTGTTCCCGATTTCAAATTCCGGGATAATTTTCCAGGAATCATAAATATTAAGCTCTCCGGTAAAACCTGTCTCATTTGTCACAAAACTTGTATTGTCATAACCTGAGAAATCATTTGCGTAAACCATTGATGAATTAAGCTGGTAGGCAAAATTCCGGAGACCCTGAGTCATAGAAACTGAAAAAATAGAATCTCCATTAACACCGGCAAGCATCCTCCCATCAAAATTTATACTGCTTGGCTTAACCGGTTCCTCAGAGACGGAATCTTCAGAAATCTGTAATTCCTGTGCCAGGGCTGTGCTCCCGAAACAAACCAGGACAATACCTATAAAGATGTTAATAATGCCCGATTTAAGCATTTTTACCTGACCTTTAAAATACAACAAAGGGAGCTCTTGTACTGCTGCTCCCTTTTGCGATTTATTAATTTTGTTAGTCAAAACAATTTATATGAAATTATTTTAACTGTTCATATTTATCTGTTAATTCCCATTTAAATCCTTCATCTTCGCGGCCGAAATGCCCGTAAGCTGCTGTAGCACAATACTGGGCCCTTTTAAGATCAAGGGAGCTTATGATCCCTGTGGGCTTCATATCAAAATATTTCCTTACCCTGGCAACTATCTCTTCTTCAGGAATATGCCCTGTACCGAAAGTATCAACCATAACTGATACAGGTTCGGCAACACCAATTGCATATGCAAGCTGAACTTCACACTTATGGGCCAGCCCTGCAGCCACAATATTTTTAGCAATATAACGGCCCATATAAGCGGCAGACCTGTCAACCTTTGAGGGATCTTTACCTGAAAAAGCACCGCCTCCATGCCTTCCCATACCGCCGTAGGTATCAACAATAATCTTACGGCCTGTTAAACCAGTATCCCCATGGGGACCGCCAACGACAAATCTGCCGGTTGGATTTATAAAAAACTTGGTTTTATCATCAATCATATCAGGTGAAATAACTTTTTTAACAACTGTTTCCATAACAGCTTCCCTGATATCCTCATTACTTACATCCGGAGTATGCTGCGTGGAAATAACAACTGCATCAACCTTTACAGGCCTGCCGTTTTCATATCGTACAGTTACCTGGGACTTTGAATCGGGACGTAAAAAAGCCACCTCTCCGCTTTTACGCACATCTGCCAGTTTTTTTACAAGCTTATGCGCTGTTAAAATAGGCATAGGCATCAGCTCATCTGTTTCTGCAACAGCAAAACCGAACATCATACCCTGATCTCCGGCCCCCTGTTCCTTATAAAGCCCTTCACCTTCTGTTACACCCTGGGAAATATCCGGGGACTGTGAATGGACATATACCTGAACTTCGCAGTTTTTACAGTCAAAACCTATTTCAGGATCATTATACCCGATTTTTTCCACAACTTTTCTTGCAACTGATTCATAATCAACATCAACCCTGGATGTGATTTCACCGGCAAGTATAATTCTGTTTGTTGTAACAAGTGTTTCAATTGCAACCCTTGAGTCTTTATCACCTTTTATATGTTCATCAAGAATAGCATCTGAAATCTGATCCGACACCTTATCAGGGTGCCCCTCTGACACAGATTCAGAGGTAAAAATAAAATCTTTATTAGACATATCATACTCCTCGGGAGAA
>CAYYKZ010000207.1:0-5377 GCA_964468455.1 uncultured Leptospirales bacterium
AAACGGCAATTGAACCTGTAACAGTTCCTGCCCAGAATTTAAAGGCAAAAAGAAGCATGTTCAATACAATTGAGCCCCATCCTTCAATATATGCCAGTTTTGAGCTGTACCCGTTTTTTATTCCCATAAATAATTCTCCGGTATTAATTCAGTTCTATTCAATAATCAGAATGTAAAAAAATGAGCAATTACTTTTTATTAAAATATACATATATAACTACTCAGCTATGTATCATAATTCCCCCACTGAGTCACGGGAAACACTGGGGTAAGTGCAAGCTAATAAAAAGGGGCTGATCATCTTTCCATGACTGCCCCTTATACTTATATTTTTACGCCAATTAAAAAATGCTTAGCTTTTAATTGGTGATAAATTATGACCCGGCCGCGCATCCGCCGTAGCGGGGTCATAATACCACTTATTTTAACAGTCCCTATTAAAGTTAAATCAGTTTTTTCACAACTTTTTTTATAAAACCGGAATCCATTTTTTTCATCATCCAGCTTTCAGCAATTCTCTTATTCATAAGAGATATAGTAGGAAACGCATGCTGGGTAAGCATTATATCAAAAAGTGAAATGTTCTTCTGTATTGCAAGAATCCATTCATGAATCATCTCACTTGCAGCTTCACCAACAATGGTTGCTCCAAGAACCCTGCCTCTCTTTGTTGCAATAACTTTAACAAAACCTTCAGGCACACCATCTGCAATTGTTCGACCGTAATCCCGGTAGTACTCTTTAATTACTTCATATTTAAAGCCATGGCTTTTTGCCTCATCCTCAGTAAGTCCTGCATGTGCAAATTCAGGTTTGGTAAATACTGACCATGGTACAAAATATTTATCCCATCTGAACCTGAAAAAAGGGAGCGGATTGATAGCATTCATTAAGGCAAGCATCCCCTGATGCATGGCAGCATGTGAATAAAGCGCTATTGAATTAACATCACCAACCGCATATATATGCTTAACATTAGTTCTTAAATATTTATCCACAATTATCTTTTTATCTGTATGAGTTATACCTGCGTTTTCAAGCTTAAGAGGCTCAATGACAGCCTTTCTGCCTGTGGCAACAAGTAGTTTTTCAGATTTTATAATCTTCCCACCCGCATGTACCAGGATAAACTTACCCTTTTTTTCAACCTTATCAATAGATTCATTATTATAAACAGTAATCCCCTCTTCAACGAATTTATCCTCCAGAATACGGGCCCCCTCTTCGTCTCCTAACGGGATAAGGTGTTTATCATTATGAATAATAACCACCTTGCTTCCAAGCCTGGCAAATGCCTGGGCCATTTCTGAACCTATAGCTCCTCCGCCTATAACTGTTAGGCTTGCAGGAATACTTTTTTCATCAAAAAGATTCATATTTGTCAGATATGGAACATCCTTAAGGCCGGGTATGGGTGGGATAAAAGGTTCGGTTCCTGTGGCTATAAATATTTTTTTACCCCTGTAGGTTTTATCCCCAACCTGTACTGTATGTTTGTCAATGAAATGGGCCATACCCTGATTCAAAACAGTGTTAACTTTTTCAAACATTTTGGTTGTTTTTGGCCCGCTTATAAAGTCTATTTTTTCACGAACTAATTTCAAGGTTGTTTTGCTTGATGATTTCCCGCTGGAGATAATTCCATATTTTTTAAGATTATCTGATACCTGTTTGGCCTCGCCTGCTTTTAAAAGTGCTTTACTGGGTATACACCCCACATTTAAACATTCCCCGCCGATTTTATTATTTTCAATTGCAAGCACATCGAGTCCCATTGCAGATCCCATAGCAGAAACCGCCATGCCCCCGGGGCCCATACCTATTACAATAATATCATAAATTTTTCCGCTGTTCATTACTTATCTCCTTATGAGTTCGATTAAATAAAATAAAATAAATTATATTCTAAAATACTTTAATTCCTCCATTCAGTCAAGCAAAAAATATTTATTTTTTTTGAGTACAGAAAACAGTAATCAATTTTTAAAATTTTAAACTTAACGGATGGGCTGTATTAATAAATTAAGATCATCTAAAAAAGTATTATCGATGTTTATTTTCAGAATGAATATCTCATCCGTATTTCGTATCTGAGTATAACTTAATCAATTCTGATTTTTTTTTCCAGAATAAATTTATGTAATAAAACAGAATCAGGGTTTTCATAATAAAGAGGTTATAAAAAAATAATCCTGAAGCAACCCGCAGGCACTTCAGGATAGGAGAGTTCGATGAAAAAGTTTTCCTGCTTATATTTATTAAGGAGAAAAAAAGCATTATTTGTTACTTTTTTTATTGAACTTATCTTATATTTATCCCTTCTATTAACTGAGCTTATAAAAATGATGTTATCAATACCTCGCCGAAAAAGAGGGAGGTAAAATTTCTTATTGTAAAGAAATTTATAAATATTCTAAATGCAGCTGAATAGCAGCATTATTTTATCCTCATGGGAGTTAGATATGGAAAAGATATGTTTTACTGAAGAAAAAGGGGGGACTAACTGCGGTGATATTACAGTTTACGCCCTCTCCACCTGCGCTTTCTGCAAAAAAGCTCTTAAATTCCTCCGCGAAAACTCTGTCCATTTCAAATATGTCTATGTTGATGACCTTGACCCTGATTTCAAAAATGAAATCAAGCAGGAACTGCGTAAAAAATATGACAAAGAAGTTGGTTTTCCCTTCCTGATAATTGATGATGAAAAAACAATTGTCGGATTTAAAGAAGGGGAATATCAGGAAGAGATTCTTGGAAGGCGGAAAGATTAATGAAAGAAAAAAATTACGAAGAAGTATCTACATTCACTGAGATGGTGGCAAAAAAACAGGGATGGATATTAAACAGGGACAGAGACCATCTTGATATTATAGTTTCCGGCCTTATGAAGAATTACAACAGATACGGATATTTTTCATGCCCATGCCGCGATTCAGATGGAGACAAAAACCAGGATAAGGATATAATCTGCCCCTGCACCTACAGCAGGCCGGATATTGAAGAATACGGCCACTGTTTTTGCGGCCTCTACTTTGATGCCGAATTTTACAGAAAAAAAGAAGAACCATCATCAATTCCTGAAAGAAGGAAACCCGCTTAAAAGCGGGTTTCCTGCAACCATGTTAACCTGTTTAGCAACCTTATATAAAAGGATTTATGCGTCCTGTTTATTGGTAGTAGACCAGATGTTCATTTTTTCGGCCTCTTGAACCAGTTCATCTTTAAAGTCAGGGTGAGCAATATTAATAAGAGCCTCTGCCCTCTGCCATGTCGATTTCCCTTTCATCATTGCTATTCCATACTCAGTGGCAATGTAATGGGTAATTGATCTTGGAACTGTTACAATTGACCCGGGCTTGAGAGTAGGTACAATCCTGGACTTCACTGTACCGTCTTTTTCTTTGTATGTTGAGCTTAAGGCTATAATCCCCTTGCCTCCGCTTGAGTTGAAAGCTCCGAATATAAAATCAAGCTGCCCGCCTGTTCCGGATATCTGCCTGTACCCGGCGGATTCGGAACACACCTGTGTAAAAAGGTCAACTTCAACAGCATTATTTATCGCCACAACCTTCGGGTTAAGACATATCATTCTTGGATCATTAACATAATTTACCGGATATGACGCGCAGGTAGGATTAAGATGAAGAAAATCATAAAGCTTTTTGGTTCCCATTGCAAAGGTATATGCCATTTTAAAATGATCAATCTTTTTCTTTTTACCTGTAACTTTTCCAGACTCATAAAGATCAACACATGAATCTACCAGCATTTCAGTATGAATACCAAGATCCTTAATGTCACTCTCTGCAAGGAGCTGACCCATTAAATTCGGCAGGCCCCCGATACCAAGCTGAAGGGTTGTGCCGTCTTCAATTTCTTTTAAGATATGTTTTGCTATTTCCCTGTCAATATCCTTTGGAGGCACAGGAGGAACTTCAACAAGCGGGAAATTACTCCCTTCTACAATATAATCCACACTTGAAATGTGTATTGATTCAAAATTTCCTCCAAGGCAATAGGGAACATTTTCATTAACCTCAACAACGACCTTTCTGGCTTTACTTAAATTTGCTCCTGTTACGGAATTTGCCAGTCCAAAGTTAAAATAACCGCTTTTGTCCATTGGAGCAACTGTAATAAATGCAACATCAGGCTTAAGGTATTTCCTTATAAATCTTGGACTCTGGTGATAGGTAATAGGAATATAATTACATAAATTTTTATCATGCAGCTTTCTTGATATGCCGCTGAAATGATAGTCAGCAACAACAGCATGTTTTCGAAGAGGGTCTTTTTCAAGAACCTTGGGAACCTGTGTATAGCAGACCCCTCTTATTTCAATATCTTTAAGCTCTTCTATTCTATTTGCCAGGGCTTCATCAAGACTTCTCGGGAAAAGAACAAACTCCCCGTAAAAAACATGATCACCAGATTTTACTACCTTTACTGCATTTTCAGCTGTAGACAGCTTTGATTTGTATTCATTCATTAAATTTCCGGACATTTTTCCTCCTTATCATTTCCCCTTTTTATTTACTTAACAATCCCTGATGGGATTATGATCTTCCGGGCAGTACCGGGGGGGGATCACTGCCCGGAAAAACCAAACCAGGGTAAGAAACTTATGGGAACTATAAATTACAAAGAAGTCCCCTTATATAAAAAAATAATTTATCATTATTCTTTTATTCATTTAAGATAAAACCGTTTCTACCTGAATAATCTCCAGGGTAAAAACACCTTTTATATTATCACCTCAGAACAACCGAATTAATAAAAAGCTCAAGGGTCATTTCAATGACCGGTTCCACTTTAGCAGATATTCCTTTTACTTTTGCCTTGCTGTCTTCAAGCTGCACAATACCGAAAAAAGTTCCTATTAAAATGTCCACCAGCATATATCTGTCAATATCCTTAACAAGGCCCATTTCAACAGCATTGTCAAAAATACTTCGCATCTCCTGCATAATCAGGCGTGTGACTCCGCGAACCTGTTCTTCGGTCTTTTTATCAAGCTCCCATAGCATTCCCGCCTGCTGAAAAAGCTGACCAATCCGGATTATATCAGGATCCTTCCTGTACCTTTTGAAAAAAACATCAAGTACAGTACGCACCAGAGTTTCTCCTGAATTATACAGTTTAAGCTGAAGCTGTATATTGATCTCCTCCATATCCTGGAGAGAATCATTTAAAAAAGGTATAACAAGAGAAAAATAAAGATCCTCCTTTGTAGGGAAAAATCTGTAAATAGTAGGCTTACTCAACGCAGCTTCGTAAGCAATTTCATCCATGGTCGTTTTCAAAAAGCCCTTTCTGTAAAAGACTTTTTTAGCAGCCTTGAGAATATCATTAAGACGATTCTCCTGCTCCTTTTTTT
>CAYYKZ010000208.1:0-5282 GCA_964468455.1 uncultured Leptospirales bacterium
TTTTTACACCACCTGTTGAGAGTGAGAAACATAAGGATTATATAAAAAGGTGTATAGCCTTACCAGGGGATGAGTTCCATATAAAAGATGGTTCTGTATATATTAATGGTGAAAAGCAGGATGAACCATATACTCTTGGTAAACCTACAGATTATGATCATTTCAATATAAGCAGTCATAACAATATTGAAGGTATTGTTCCGGAAGGGAAGATTATTGTTCTTGGTGATAATAGAACAAATTCTTCTGATGCAAGGTATTTTGGCTATCTTGATATTGAGGCGGTAAAAGGGAAAGCCCTTGTACTCTACTGGAATACACAGGAAATATTAAATGGAAATTTTAAACACCTTGGATTAATAGATTAGAATTATTTCATCTCAGTTGTAAGACTGACATGTTATAATTGCTGTAAAATGAATAATAAATCTGCTTTTCCCTTCAGATTCAGGAGGGAGGAGCAGGAATTTGTTTCATGTATAGTATAATTGATCTATATTCTGATTATCACTGAGTAGTAACGAATTTTTTATTAAAGGGCTGCGGGTATTATTCAGTTCTACCGGATAAAAGCCGAAAAAAATATATGAACAGATCTGCTTTTAACAGAAGAATTTACCTTACAGCTTTTCTTCTTTTTGTTTTTTTTCTTCTTATTACTATAAAGCTTTTCCACCTCCATTTTTCTGAAAAAATAATAATACCTGATCCGGCTCCTGTTGATACAGGCAGAGGCTATATACTTGACCGTAACGGCTATGTGCTTGCCTTAAGCATAGTGAAGGAATCAATATTTGCCAACCCGGAGGAAATTAGTGATCCTCTTCTTGTGGCAAGGGCCCTTTCCCCTCTGGTTGAAATTTCTGCATCAAGACTTCTGGAGAGGCTGCAGCGGGGTAAACGCTTTGTCTGGATTAAAAGAAAGGCTGATGATTCAATTGTTGAGTCAGTTAGAGCGCTTAATATAAAGGGTATACATTTTAGAAATGAATATCAAAGGGCCTACCCCTATAATGATCTGGCAGCAGGTGTTATCGGTTTTGTCGGGGTTGATAACACCGGGCTTGAAGGCCTGGAGTATAGTTATAATTCCATTCTTTCCGGAAGGGACGAGATAGTAATAGATGAGATATCAAGGGAAATATATCAGAAAAAGAATATCCGCCTTACAATTGACAGGCTTATTCAGAATATTGCAGAAGAGGAGCTCAGGGCTGCTGTAACCACTCACAGGGCGGATCAGGGTTCAGCCGTTGTTCTTGAGGTGCAGACAGGCCGGATACTGGCCCTGGCTAATATTCCTTCTTTCAATTTAAACAGATACAGGGATTATAATCAGCATATCAGAAAAGTTTTTACAGTTGTTGATTCCTTTGAACCGGGCTCTACTTTAAAGATTATAGCTGCAGCATCACTGCTGGAGCACAGGCCTGATCTTTTTAAAAAAGAATATACCTGTAGAGGTGAGGTTGAAGTTGCCGGTGTTACTATTAATTGCCTTCATGAGCATGGCAGGGTAAGTATGACAGATATTATCAGGTATTCCTGTAATTCCGGTATTATTCAGTCAATGATGAATCTTGAAAAGAAAAATTATTATGAAACACTCCGGAAATTCGGTTTCGGTCAGGAAACCGGGGCAGGTCTTCCAGGGGAAACCGCTGGAATTTTAAGGCCTGTTAATCAGTGGTCCGGGCTTTCGAAATATTCCATGGCTATTGGTCACGAAATATCTGTAACCTCTTTACAGATGGCTGCAGCTTCTGAGATCCTACATCGGATTCTATATCTTCAGAGGCACCAGCAACCGTCGCAAGGCCGGCAATTATTGAAAGTGTGGAAAAACCGGATAGTTCTGTGGTGAAGTCTTTTTATCCAGTCAGCAGGGGGCGTGTTATTAAAGAGGAGAATGCGGCTCTATTAATGAAGATGATGAAAGAAACAGTGGAAACAGGTACAGGCCGCAGGGCCTTTTCTTCATTTTACGAGAATGTTGGTAAAACCGGAACATCCCAGAAATTCATAAAGGCTCTGGGAGCATATTCTGACAGAAATATATCTTCATTTATTGGTATTTCTCCATACGGGAATCCTCAAATCTGTGTTCTTGTTGTTATTGATGATCCTGGGGATAACCTTACAGGGGGAGCAGCTGCTGCTCCTGTTTTTAAAAGAATTATAGAGAGGGTTCTCCCTTATATGGGAACCGGTGCTAAGGATATGAAGTCTGCAGAACTGAAAAAAAGCCCCGCTCCCCGTCTTTTTAAAGGTAATAAAATGCCTGATTTAAGGGGGATGAATTTTCAGGAAATTTCAGGAATACTGGCTGATATTAACAGCAGCCTGGGAGTGAAATATTATATTAAAGGTACTGGCAGGGTTTTTGCGCAGAAACCCCTGCCTGAAACTGTTTTAAAAAATGGTGATACAGTACTGGTAAATATGCGCTGATATTAAAATGAATTATTATAAAGAAAACATAAATATACTTAAGTCCAGGGGGTTTAATTTTCCTGACCCTGTTAAGATAGATGCAGATTACATTGATGTTGTTGAATCCAGATCAGGACATCCTGTTCCTTCTATTTTGACCGGGGAGGGTAAGAAACTTTTTGTTCACAGCAGAATTGATCCATTCCGTGAAGCTGAAAGAATGGCTGGTGAAATTGACTTCAGGAGCAGGGATCTTATTGTAATTTTCGGATTTGGTTTTGCCTATCATTGTGAAGCCATACTTGATAAATGCGGAAAGGATATTTTTGTATTAGTTGTTGAGAAAGATACAGCTTTATTCTGCAAGGCTCTTGAAAGCAGAGATTTACGTGAATTGCTTCAGGACAGCAGATTTAACATAGCTCTTGACCCTGATGAAGATTCTCTGCCCGATTTATTAAAAGGAAAATCCTCCAGAAGGGCGGCATTTTTTACTCATAGAGGTTCTTTTCAGGTTAATCCGGACTATTATTCTTCAATATCATCTGCTGTAAAATCCTTTGTGTCAACCAAAGATGTAAATATTGCCACTCTGTCGAAATTTGAAAAGACCTGGGTATCCAATATTGCCAGAAATATAAAAAATATTTCGGGGAGTCCGGGAGCGGATATTTTCTTTAACATGTTTAAGGGTATTCCCGCAATTGTTGCAGGAGCCGGCCCCTCTTTAACTGAAAGCCTTGATTTTATAAGGGAGAACAGGCACAGGGCACTGATTGTTGCTGTGGATACATCCTACAAAATTCTTGTTGATAACGGCATTATTCCTCATTTCTGCCTTGCTGTGGATCCGCAGATCATTAATGCAAGGTATATGGAAGGAGCTGAAGAGACAGGCACTGTGCTGGTAGCTGACCCCACTGTTCACCCCTCTCTTCTCAGGTTTTTTAAGGGGCCCATGGTAATGACCGGAGTGGCATTTGATATGATGAAATGGGTTGAGTCCTATCTCCCTTCAAGGGGGCAGCTTGCCCATGGGGGTTCTGTATCAACAAACGCCTATGATTTTGCAAAGCGTACAGGTGCATCTCCTGTGATTCTGACAGGTCAGGATCTTTCTTTTACTTCAGGGCTGGCCCATGCAAGGGGCTCCTATCTTGATGAACAGATTTTTAACCGCGGGAACAGGCTGGCAAACCCCCTTATGTTCAACCGAAGACAGCTGACCTTTCTTCCGAAGGTTATGCTGCCCGGCAAAAGGGGATACCCTGTGCAGAGTAACAGCAAAATGATGATTTTCATTAACTGGTTTGAAGGGAGAAAGGATCCGGATCTTATCAATGCAAGTGCAGATGGTGTGGCTTTTAAAGGCATCAAAAATGCAGAGAGCAGTGATATTTTTTTCAATCAGGTAAGTGTGGATATTGAAGGTACAATTGAAAGTATTATCTCTTCAGAAAGGGGCAGGTTATATGAAAAGAATTGCTCCGGAGTATTAAAAAGAGTAGAGGAGATGCTTGCAGAAATTGAGGAGCTTATACCTGCACTTGAAAAGGGAGTGAAATTTGCCGTAGATCTGAAAGATATGATAATTAAGGGTGAGGACAGATCCAACCCGGGCAAAACAGGTTATATTATTAAAAAGTTAGGGGAGATTGATCTTTTTATTGAAAGCAGAAAAAAGGCCGGGCCGATGATAAGTGTTTCCATTCAAAGGGTTATTCATACTATTACTGAAGGTTATGATACCGGAGGGGATGATGATAATGCAGGTGCCAGGTCCGAGTTTCTTTACAGGGGGCTTCTTGAAGGCGCAATATTTAACAGAAAAATTTTTGGTAAAATGAAAGTTCTACTGGAAAACCAGGGGTAGCCTGATTATCAGTTTCTGAAAAGAGCATTCATGGTTTTAATAAGTTCATCAAATGTATATGGTTTTTTTATAACTGCCGAGAATCCGTGTTCTTTAAATTCTGACACAAGAGGACTGTTGGAGTAACCGGTTGATACTACAGCTTTGATTAAAGGGTCTATTGAGAGAAGATTCTGAATAGTCTCCTTCCCGCCAATACCGCCGGGTATTGTTATGTCAAGAATAGCCGCATCAAAGGGTGCTCCTTTACTGTATTCATCTGCAAAAACAGTAATTGCTGATTCTCCGTCAGGTACTGTGGTAACTTCGCAGTTTAAGAGCTCTATCATTTTTACAGCCATTTTACGGATTTCATCGTCATCATCCATAAAAAGAATTTTTTTCCCGCCGGGAAAACCTGTGTCAGAACCGGGATTCCCTGATTTTACAGGATAATCTGTTGCAGGAAGATATATGGTAAATGATGTTCCTTCCCCTTTTTCAGAATCAACAAAGATGAATCCGCTGTGTTTTTTTATTATTGAATAAACAATCGAAAGTCCAAGGCCGTGGCCGCTTTTTTTTGTAGTAAAATAGGGGTTAAAAATATCGGGCAATATTTTTTTATCAATTCCGTTCCCGCTGTCTTTTATACGGATAAGAATATATTTTCCTTCAGTGATAAGCATTTCATTGCCATTCTTGATATCGGCATTTTCAACATCTATATTCAGTACTCCACCCTCAGGCATTGCCTGCTGGGAATTAATAATAAGATTCTGGATCACCTGACTTATCTGTCCCTTGTCAATTATACCATTCCAGAGGTTTTCAGCAAAGTTCATTTTGCAGATTATACTGGATCCTCTGAGTGTAAACCCTGCCGAGTCTTCAATAATTGTTTTAACAGAGGCGGTTTTTCTTACAGGCATGCCCCCCTTTGCTGCGAAACATCTGAATTGTACCCGGAATACATAAACAAATTGATAAAAAGAGA
>CAYYKZ010000209.1:0-5241 GCA_964468455.1 uncultured Leptospirales bacterium
AAATAAATAAAATTTTTCATACCCCACCTCCATTTGAAGCGGGAAAATAATAAAAATTACCTGGCAGGGAATAAGAGAAAAATTATTCCACTGATATAATAACCCTGATTCTCATTTCCCCTGCATTCATCAGGGAAAAATCCTTTTGTTATTCAAAAAATAACCATAAATATCGGAAAAACAAAATTTTTATTCTTTCAGCTGTTAACAGCAGTGGGGAAATACCGGGAGAAGTCTTCACTTATAAACCGTAATCCGGCAGTGTATTCAGAAAACAGTTCCGGTCTCCGGTAATTAATTACTCAGCACTATATTACTATGGCATAATCTGCCCCGGAATAACCGGCTTTATCCTTTGTTAAAAAAAATTACCTGCATGAAAAGCTATTGACTATTAAGATAAAATGACTGAATACTGGGATAATATTATCAGACTTACAACATAATAATATAAAGCTCATTTTCAGGGAGAATCTTTATGGAATTTTTAACCAGCTGGTGGATGTACGCCCTTGCGGGTTTTGTAATGACATTTGTTATAAGCCAGTCTACCTTTTTTCTCATTAAAGCCTCTGCCAGGGCGCGTGAACTGGGCATATCAAAAAAAGCTATTATTAAAACAATAACATCATCAATGGTTTTCAGCATAGCACCATCAGTTGCCATACTTCTTGGCCTGGTTACTCTTGCAAAATCAATGGGTATAATTATACCCTGGATACGATTAAGTGTTCTTGGTGCAGTTACATACGAACTCCCGGCAGCAGTAAATGTTGTGAGCGGAGTTTTCGGACTTTCCATGGGGGATGCCATATCAAGCCATCAGGTTATAGTTACTGTACTGTGGGTAATGACATTCGGGATAATTCCCCCGCTCATCATTATTCCTTTATTTTTAAAAAAAATACAGTCAGGTGTAATCAATATTCACGAAAAAGATAAAAAGTGGGGTGAATATTTTATGAACGCCATGTTTCTGGGAATGATTTCCGCATTCCTCGGTTATGTGCTTGCACCAAGGGTAAGCCCCGGCACTGAAGGTTATTACATTTCCATAACTGCAATACTCACCCTTGTCACATCCGCCCTGATTATGGTTATCTGCGGGCTTTTTGTTAATAAATTTAAACAGGAGTGGCTTAAAAGCTACGCCATTCCATTCAGTATGATAGGGTCCATGCTTATGGCTATCCTTTATACTTTTCTGGGGGTACGGTAATGAAAAGCCTATATAATGAAAGAATACACTTCTGGGGCCGGCTATGGATGCTTGGAGCCCTTATTACCATGTTTTCCCTCCCCTTTACTGTAAGTATGGTTCTGGGTGTCTGGCCCGGAGCCGGAGATTTCATGAAGGGATTTGCAGCCACTGCTGTAATTTTCTGGACTGTTACAACCATTGAGGTTTTCACCTTCTCTCCAATGCTGGGAAACGGCGGAGCCTACCTGGGATTTGTTACAGGGAACCTTACCAACCTTAAGGTTCCGGCTGCTTTAAATGCAATGCAGGCAATGGATGTAAAAATGGGAACAGAAGAAGGTGATGTTATTTCAACAATAGCAATTGCATCAAGCAGCATTATAACAACTCTCATAATAGCAACAGGGGCGCTTATGCTTATACCCCTTACTCCTGTACTTGAATCTCCGGCGCTTAAACCGGCATTTGACAATATTGTCCCTGCACTCTTTGGAGCTCTGGGTGTTGTGTATATTTCAAAAAGCTGGAAAATTGCAGCCGCTCCTGTGATATTTATGATAGCCCTTTTTCTTCTTCTTCCACTGGTTATTAACCCGGGTGCTGTTGCGGGTCTTGTGGGAATATTTGTTCCTCTGGGCTGCATCATTTCCATAGTATCTGCAAAGATTCTGTATAAAACAGGTAAAATATAACAAAGGAGCTTGTGACATGTTACCATGGATTATATTATCAATAATCATTTCTGCAATAATACTTGTTGTAATTATCCGTACAGTCAGATTCAAACCTGAACCTGCTTCTCTGCCGCAGGCGGGCAATGATAAACCTGATATTAAACGGATCACTGAGTCAATGTCAAAGATGCTTCAGTTTAAAACTGTATCCCGCATCAACAAAGATGAAGTTGACCTGAAGGCATTTACTGATTTTAAAAAATATATCAAATCCAGATACCCCGCTGTTATAAAATCATCAAAAATCAGTGAGCATGGGCCAAGCGGCATGCTGTTTAAAATTAAGGGTAAATCGTCAGAGGCGCCTGTTGTGCTCATGTCACACTATGATGTTGTTCCTGCTGATGGGGAATGGCAGCACCCTCCATTTTCCGGGAAAGTAACAAAGGGGAGAATATGGGGCCGGGGAGCACTGGACAACAAGCATACTCTATGCGGGATAATGGAAGCCTGTGAATATCTGCTTAAAAATAAGCATGTATTTGATAATGATCTTTACCTTGCCTTTTCAGGTGATGAGGAGATTATAGGCGGAAGCGCTGAAGCAATAGTTAATCACCTTGCAAAACTGAAGGTAACCCCCGCGATTGTAATAGACGAAGGGGGAGCTGTTGTAGAGAATGTTTTCCCAGGGGTAAAAAAAAGATGTGCTGTTGTGGGTATCGCGGAAAAGGGTTATCTTTCACTGGAGCTTTCAGTAAAATCATCTGGCGGACACGCGTCAGCACCGCCTTCAGATACTCCTGTAACTATTCTCTCGGAAGCTGTATGCAGGGTCAACAGAAGCAGTGCGTTTAAGCTTAAACTCACTGAGAGCGTTAAGCTTTTATTCAACAGCGTGGCAAGACACTCCGAATCATTTGCAATAAAACTTATTTTCGCGAACCTGTGGATTTTTCTTCCTGTGGTAAAATTACTGGCAAAAAAAACAGGCGGGGAATTCCTTGCAATGTTTAAAACAACCGCGGCATTTACAATGATGTCAGGAAGCAGGCAGATTAATGTACTTCCCCCTGAAGCAAATGTCGGCATTAACCTGAGAATATTAACAGGGGAAACAGTTGAAAGCGCGGTAGCTTCTATTGAGAAAAAAATCAATGACCCCAGGGTTAAAACAAAAGTTCTCTACGGGCACAATCCATCAACTGTCAGCAGGGTTGACAAGGGCTTTGAAAGAGTGAAGGATGCCATATTAAAAACATGGAGCGATGCTGTTGTAGCCCCTTATTTAATGACAGCATGCACAGATTCAAGGTCTTACCATATAATATGCAGTAACGTTTACAGGTTTTCCCCTGTGCATATGACAAGGGATGAGATCAGCACAATTCATGGGAACAATGAATCAATATCAATAGAAAACCTTAATGACTGCGTTAAATTTTACATTAACTTTCTAAGGGGGATGTAACAGGACAGCCTGCATTAATTATGGGCAGAATTAACTGATTAAACAGGGAATTTATTAAAACTGCGGAGATTATTAAAAGGAGAAAGTTTATAAAACTTTCTATGGGTAATTAAATATGCTTAAAATATCAGTCCTTACAGATAACCGGGCAACACGTGACTTTAAGGCAGAATGGGGCCTTTCTTTCTTTATTGAATATGACGGGAAAAAGATTCTCTTTGATTTTGGTGACAGCAGCCTTTTTCTTGAAAATGCCGAAAAAATGGGGATTAACCCTTTTGAAGCAGATCATTTTGTCCTGAGCCATGGCCACTGGGATCACGGTAACGGTCTCCGTTTTATGCCGCCGGTTAAGCTTGTTTGTCCCCCTGAAGCATTTATTAAAAGATACAGGGATAGCATCTTCCTGGGACTCCCCTACACCCTGGAGGAAGCAGAAAAAAAATTTACCCTTGTTATGACAGATTCCCCCATTGAACTTGAAAAAGATATATATTTTCTTGGTGAAATTGAACGTAATTTCGATTTTGAAAAAGTTGAGACTCCATTTATAAAAGAAGACGGCACCATGGACACGGTGAAAGATGATTCCGGCATTGCAATAAATACTGCAAAAGGGCTGGTTGTCATATCAGGATGCGCCCATGCCGGCATATGCAACACTGTTGAGCATGCAAAAAAGGTTGCAGGCGTTGAGAAAGTTTACGCTGTAATCGGAGGGTTCCATCTTAAAGGGGGCGACATGCAGTGCTCAGAAACAATTAATTATTTTAAAAAAATTAAACCGGCCATAGTAAGCACAAGTCACTGTACGCAATTCCCTGCCCTGGTGGAGTTTGCAGATGCTCTCGGGAGTGTCCCCTTTGCATCAGGAGAGGTGATAGAACTATAAGTTTCCGGTTCAATGATTCCTGAACATCTATATAGCGTTTAATACTCCAAGGCCCAGGAGATAGTAACGCAGCAGCTTCCCTGCAAACATAAAAATAAAAACCCTGACTGCAGGGGCTTTCATAAATCCGAGGGTAACAGCAAGGGGATCACCCACCACCGGAAGCCAGCATAAAAGCGCTGCAAAAGCTATGCGGTCACCTATTTGCAACTGCAGCGACTTCACTCTTTCCATGCTTATGTTCATATATTTTTCCAGCCATTCCCATTTAACAAAAAAACCCAGGGCAAAGCTGGTCATGCCGCCAAGGGTATTTCCAGTTGATGCAGCAGCCAGGCAGATGGTGAAATCGAAACCTCCATACACCATTGTACTGAAAAGGATTTCCGAACCTAAAGGTAGAACTGTAGCTGCAAGAAAAGCGGCAGTAAAAAGACTTAAATATCCGGGTGTAAAAAATTCAGCCATTTATTATAAATTTAGGACAATAATTGATCTGATGAAATTCAGAAAACATCATCTCCTGTCCCTCCCTGAAAATTAAAGCCTGAGCCTTAAATTTCAGGGGGATTATTAAGCAAAGCAGTCTATTAAACCTGACCGCCGCCGAAACCTCTATGGCACCTGTCAATTACTTCCTTACGCCATTTAGTATTATCTTCATCAGTCATCTTTTCCCAGCCTTCAGTGGGAGTTGAGAATTTCATGCGATTTTTATTTCTTTCCTCTTCCCAGTTCTGCATTCTTTCCGCAGTCATCTCTGTCATGCTCTCTTTTGCAACTTCAAGAAGAATCTCTGCAGCCTGATGCACCCTTTCATTAGCCTGACGGCTAAGTGAATGTTTGTAATCAGTATTGATCTCCAGAACAGACTGACCTATATTCATAAGCTGCATACTGATCTGGTGAGACAATTTCTGTTCCTGTGAAAGTTCAGGTTTTTGTTTCATTTTTTTATCCTGTAAATATAATATTGATTACTTTATTTAATAAAACTTCTTAA
>CAYYKZ010000210.1:0-5233 GCA_964468455.1 uncultured Leptospirales bacterium
CACCTTTTCATCTCCCCTTCTTAAAGACACATCCGACTGTTTTTGAATTAAGGGCAAGTGCAGATTTTATAACACCACCTGTGGGTAGCTCCTGGCTGGAAAAAAACAAACCAAATGACGATAATGAATGGCTTGAGAGTGACGACCGCCTTGATATAGGGGGGCCTGAAACTGTGAGGGGCTGGGGATATTATGATTCAGACCTGCCTGACTCATGGAAGTATGTGGGGCTTTATCACAGAATTCTCTACGGCCTTGAATACAGAGTCCCGGTGGAGCCTTCCATGCTATGGCTTGCCTTTTTCTTTGATGCCGGTTCTCTCTGGTCTGATAAATACTGGGAGAAAAACCTTACTACCGCATACATGGATTATATTAATACTGATCTTGAAACTGGAGACCTGCAAAGGATAGACAATTTTTTTGATACAGATTTACGTTCATACTTTATATATTCCTACGGGTTCGGGTTTAAAGTCCAGATACCCATGATGCCTTTGAGGTTCTGGTTCGGGAAAAAAATGATATATGATGACGGTTTTAAAACTATAAGCGGATACAATTTCCAGTTTTCCATAGGGGATATAAGGTACTGATGGGTTTAAGGAATTTAAATCTCCAGGGAATTCCTGCATTAATCATCATACTGATCCCTTTTATTCTCCAGTGCTCATCTGTTCCGTTTGGAAAGAATGAGCCTTCTTCTGTTATAAGGTATGTTAATATGAAGGCGGTTTATGAGCATGTTTTAAAGACTGATAAGGAAATAATGGAAAACAGTAAAAAGCGGGAGGCTCTGCTGGAGAAAAAAAAGCTTCTTGCTTCGTCTTCAGGAAGCTTAAAAGATGATGATAAAGTTAAAGCAGAAATTCAGCTTATTGATAAGGAATTATCACTTCTTGCCATTGATGAAGATGATGTTAAACTGCGCATATATAAAAAAATCAGCGCTGCTCTCAGAGATATTTCAAGGAGAAGAAATATAGATATGGTTTTTAATATTGGAGATGCTCTGGTTTATGCAAAAAAAGATTTTGATATTACTGATGATATAATAGATGAAATAAATCACAGGGAAGACCAGGCTGATCCCCGATGGAAATAAAAATTATAAAAAAACTTCTTTTTCTCATTTTAACTTTAACCTTTATCACGGTTCTTTCCTGTAAACGCGAATCAGATGATAATCTGCCTGCTGATCTTTTCGAAAACAGCAGTGCCAGGTTTGCAATTGTAGTTACTAAAGATGATTTTAATTTATCTGTTTATGATATGAATCAGAAACGGGTAGCCTCTTATAAAATAGGTTATGGCAGTAATCCTGATATGAAACCAAAGCTTCATCAGGGTGATAACCGTACTCCTGAAGGTCTTTACAGGATAAATGAAATTCTAAGTATGGATGCAGAGAAAGGGACATTATCCTATAGTAAGCTAAAGCATATGAATGAGGTTTATTTCTCTTCAAAAGCCGGCTATAATAAATTCGGAAAACCAGGGGTAGATCTGGGGGATAATGTTTATGGCCCCAGATTCTTAAGTATAGATTATCCGAATAAAAAAGATCGCGGCAGGTATTCCGCAGAGCTTGAGAAGGGATTGATTACTGTTGTAAAAGGGGCTCCTGCAGGTATTGGTTACGGTATTGGAATTCACGGCAATAATGATGAAAATTCACTGGGTAATCTCTGTTCAAGCGGCTGCATAAGAATGTTTAACAGGGATATTGTTGAAATGGATCGT
The DNA here is from genome assembly GCA_964468455.1 of uncultured Leptospirales bacterium. Taxonomy (GTDB): domain Bacteria; phylum Spirochaetota; class UBA4802; order UBA4802; family UBA5550; genus JBBAGC01. Next base: position 1,744 of record CAYYKZ010000210.1, read on the forward strand.
TTTATTGAAGTGGGGACGCCTGTTTTAATCCGCTGATTTTATATAAGCTTTTTCTAAGCAGCTTAAAACATATTTTGTCTCTCTTAGATGCTTCCGGCGCAGTGGATACATGATTACCGGCGTATATATGGACAGTTGAGTTTCTTTGATTTAACTGTTAAATTAATAAGTTGACATAATATTAATGTTTGCTGACAATTGAAACTAATTATCATGAAATTTTAATTAAAAGGATATAACTATGTATGGAGTAGCTTTTGCTCAGGGACAATCAGCAGCAGGGTCTGGCGGATGGATGCAGCTTGTACCGATAATACTTATGGTAGTAATTTTTTATTTTCTTCTTATAAGGCCTCAGCAGAAAAAGGAGAAACAGAGACTTGCTATGATCAGCAATATTCAAAAGGGTGACAGAGTCATTGCTGCCGGCGGTGTTTATGGAACTGTTGTAAGCACTAAAGATGACATTGTTGTTTTGAAAATTGCAACAAATACAAATGTTGAATTTTCAAAAAATTCGATTCAAGCCAAGATTTAATGTATTAAACAGTTATATGAAATTCCAGAAACTTATAACGCTTTGCCTGTATTTCAGTATTGTTGCTTCTCCGGTTTTTTCTCAGGATACGTCCGTTACACCCGGATCCGAAGTTGACCAGAAATCTGCAGTTGAAGAAACCAACGTGCCGGAACAGGTATCCGGGGATAATCTTTTGCCTGAAGAAAAAACAGGTGCAGATATTGTACCTGTGAAACCTGCAGAAAAAATCCCGGAGCAGAAAAAAAGGGAGAAAATAAATGAATCTCCTAAATCCGGTTCTGTTAAAAAAACCGTTGAAGAACCTGATCAAAAATCAGAGAAAACATCAGTTGGGGAGCCTTTGCTCCTTGGGATTGATGAAGGGAATTTTAAATACAGCCGAATTCCTGAAATAGGGCTGGATGAAGTTAAGGCGCCAATTGCTGCCCGTGTCAGTAATTCTGAAGAAACAGAGAGTGAAGAAGGGGCTGGCAGTGAGCAGGGAGCTGATGAAGGCGGATTCCTGGGTATGGAAAAAGGAACAGCTGATGTAGTAGCAAAGGGCGGCATATTACTGCTTATTCTGGTTATATTTGTACTTTATAAATCCAAAATGAAAGGGACCGGTAAAAGGGGCCCTGGAAGAAATGTTCTCAACAGTTACAGGAAATAATATTTTACAGAGGGTCTAAATGTCTAAGGGTATGATATATAAATTCATATTTATTCTTTTTCTTACAGTCATTTCCGTGCTTTTAATTCTTCCCACAGTGGGGAGCAAGCAGATGGAAGTGTCTTTTTCGGACAAGGCTGAGGTTTCTGATATAGAAAATGTAATAAGCCGGTTTTCTGATGAAGGGTATGATGTTAAAAGAGATGAAGATGTGGTTATTGTTCGCGGCAGCAATATTACTGACGCAATAATGAATGAAATAAAAATTCTTCCAGGTGTTTCTGAAGTTAAAGTCCTTAAACACTGGGTTGAAGAGGCTTTTCTTGCTAAAAAGATAAGTCTTGGTCTTGATCTTCAGGGCGGTATGCACCTTGTTCTACAGGCTAATTTTGAGGGTATCCAGGAAAAACTTGGCAGAGAACTCACTGAAAAAGACCGTAACGAAATTACACAGCAGGCGCTTGAGCTTTTGAGAAACCGTATTGACAAGTTTGGTGTTTCTGAACCTTCAATAAGGCCAAGGGGTAATGAAGCAATTGAGATACAGCTTCCCGGAGTAAAAGATCCGGAGGGTGTAAAAAATGCGATAGGTACAACAGGAAGCCTTGAGTACAGAATAGTTGATGATAAATATACAGAACTGGCAACAAAGCTGTATAAAGAAAAATATAGTGAAAATGGTGTTCCAGCTGAAGAGACAGCGCAGTTAGAATTTATAAAAAATCTCGGGAAAGAGATAGGCCTTCCATCTGATCTGGAAATTCTTTTCTTTTACAGCAGGGATAATGAAACAGGAGATATTTTCCCTGATTATCCAATAGCTTTATCCAGGGAAATTTCTCTTGCTGGTACTGATATCCAGGAAGCTGTTGTTGACAGGGATGAATATGGACAGATAATTGTTATGTTCCGGACAACCGCAGAGGGAGCTGCAAAGTTTGCAAGAGCAACATCTGAGCCTAATCATGGTAAAAGACTTGCCATTGTCCTGGATAAAAAAGTGAGAAACGCGCCAAGTATCCGCGAGACAATTGCTTCAGGAAGCGGTAATATCAGCGGAGGATTTACATATGATGAGGCAGTAACCCTTGCCAGAATTATTAAAGAGGGGGCATTGCCTGTTGATTTGAGAATTATTGAAGAACGTACTGTCGGGCCTTCACTTGGCCAGGATTCAATTGAGTCAGGAGTTAAAGCGGGTCTTATAGGGCTTATTGGAGTAATGTGTTTTATGCTTCTTTATTATAAAGTAGCCGGGATAATTGCAAACATTGGTCTTATACTGAATATGATTTTTATGCTGGCTCTTCTTTCACTGCTGGGATTTACCCTTACTCTTCCAGGTATTGCGGGATTTATTCTTACAGTGGGTATGGCAGTGGATGCCAATGTTATTATTTATGAAAGGATAAAAGAGGAGCTTAAGAAAGGGAAGTCTGTGAGAATGTCCATTGTTTCAGGTTATGACAGGGCTTTCTGGACAGTATTTGATGCAAACCTTACAACCATGATAGCTGCCTTTATACTTTCCCAGTTTGGAACCGGGCCGATTAAAGGTTTTGCTGTAACTCTTTTTATTGGGATTCTTACAAGTATGTTTACAGCCCTCTATGTGACACGATTCATTTATGAATTGATTTCTCTCAATAAGAAGATTAAGAAACTTTACATCTAAGGAGCAGTACTTTGGAAAAGACAATAGATTTCCTTAAATATAAATATGTCGCATTCGCTTTTTCATTAATTTTACTGTGTATCTTTATTATTGGTACTATGTCCAGAGGCGGGCTGGTATATGGTATAGATTTTGCAGGTGGAACAAAAATAGTTGCACAGTTTAAAGATCCTGCTGTTAACGAAGGTTCAATCCGTGAAGCCTTGAGTGAATATTCGCCAACAGTACAGCAGATAGGGGAAGCGGCTAAAAACGAGTATATAATTACATTCAAGCTTATAGCTTCAAAATCGGATAATAAAGTTTCCGGTGCAGAGCTTGAAAAACAGAGTAGAATAAAGGCGGATTTAAACGCAAAATTTCCAGGAGTAGTAATAGAGAGTGAAGAGAATGTCGGGCCTGCAATTGGGGATTTTCTGAAAAAATCAGCTATTAAGCTCTTTGTAATAGCTATTATTTTAATGACTCTTTATTTAACCTTCAGGTTCGAATTTAAATATTCAATGGGTACAATGGGGGCACTTGTTCATGACGTTATACTAAGCCTGGCATTTTGCGGTTTTGCAGGTGTTGAAATAAGCATACCTGTAATTGCGGCATTATTGACTATTTTCGGATACTC
>CAYYKZ010000211.1:0-5214 GCA_964468455.1 uncultured Leptospirales bacterium
CCTTTGAATGCTTATAAATTCTTCCATATCAGGTAATAAAGGTGCATTAATTTCGATAAACCTTTCTGCATAGGGATGATAAAATTTCAAATAAGATGAATGAAGAGCACAACGTTTAAAACCAGCCAGCTTTTCAAGGTCAATACTATCACCCTCTTCAACATATCGAAGGTAAATCCCCTCGTCACTTCCGTAAATTTTGTCCCCTATAATCGGATAACCGGCATAATGAAGATGTGCCCGTATCTGGTGCATACGCCCGGTAACAGGAACAGCATTCACAAGTGAAAAATTTTTTTCAGGTGAAACCGAAATCAGGGAAAATTCTGTCACAGCCTTTTCAGGTGCACCGTGAAAGGCCTCCCTTTTTTTCCTTATAGATGAATTACGAGCCTGTCCCAGAGGGATATCAATAAAAAAGGATTTCTCCTCAACACCACCTCTTACAATAGCAGTATACATTTTACTTACATTTTCAAAGGTACTTTGGACAGAGGAAGCTGCTTCATTATTTTTTCCCAGGAGTATTGCCCCTGATGTTTCCCTGTCAAGTCTGTGTATAGGGAAAAATTTCCGATTATACAGTCTTTCCAGAATTGACACCAGTGTATTATTAAAAAAAATTCCGGAAGGGTGGACAGGAAGGTTCCCGGTTTTATTAACAGCAATATAATGATCATCTTCAAAAATAATAGAAAAGGCCTCATCAACTTCAGGCTCTTTTACATCTGCAGCAATGTATTTAATTTTAACACCGGGACGTATGGTTTTTTTAACATTAAATACCGCTTCACCATCTATTAAAATTCTGCCCTGGCCAATCTCCTTCTGCCAGGCGCTTCTGCTTAAATAGCTGAATCTTCTGGACAGATAAATATCAAGCCTTACTGGTTCTGCATTTTCAGGTACTATTGATTCAATAATCCGATCTTTGATATATTATCTCCATTATCACTATTTATTTTTTAGTACAAAATACTGTGCCCAGTAATACTTAAGGAATTAAAACCGCTCTATTATTCAAGAAACGATACCAGTTCATCATTAAGGTGGTCCATTCGGTCAAAATCATTTTCCTTTATTATGCGGTTCTGGTTTCTCAGAAAAGTAACATGGCCTGCCTTTACATCACCTCTCTGCATCATCAGCTTCTTGGCCACTGAAATATTGAAAAGGGCATTAGTCCCCTTCCTCTCCGGATAGATACCGAAGTTTACCAGAAACTCACTCCTGTCACTGTCACCATCTCCTGCAGTCACAGATCTGAGATCATCAACAATTGAAACCAGTATATCTACTGCTTCCATATAGGATATATCATTAATATACCCTATTATCATACCTGCATCATACCTTATTGCCGCATTATCCTCATTCCCGGCAGCAGACAAATGCCTGTTTACAATGGTAGTAAATTCACTATAAATCCGGTCACCTTCTTCCCTGCCGTATTTCCTGTTGATATTTACCAGATTCAAGGGCTCTGCACAAAAAACATGACGTTCCTTTTCTTTTTTATAGAGCATATCACTGTCATAATATGCCGGAATAATAAAATCCTGAAAATATTCCGGACGCTTAAAACCCGTTAAAGTATCAGTATAAAGCTTATCAAGATCCTCATGGAATTCAATTTCAGAATCACCTTTCCCATCTTCAGAAGAATCGGGAGAGCCTTCCTGCTGTGCCAGCTCCCCTTTAAGTATCTCAACTTCATTTTTTACAGCCTCAATTCCGTAATGATGAAGAAATGAAGCTAAATAAAGTGCAACAGAGCACCCCCCCTCCAGCATGTCAGCCAGCGTTATTTCCTTTTTACCCAATACAACCTCAATACCTGCTGATCTTGAATGAAAAACTCTGGCATTGCGGAAAAAATCATATCCAGCCAGGGGGTTTTCCTTTTCTGTTTTACCGGCTGTATTATAGTCATTTATTACATCATTAAACCTGAGACATATATTATAACATCCTGAAGCTATCTCTCCCAGGGTTTCCCTTACTGTCCTGGCCCCTTCAATTGCAGGGAGTTTTTCTTCCGGATCGGAAAGAATTTTAACAAAGTTTACCTGATCAGTATTTTCAGGAATTCTTATACTGTAAAGATCCTTCCCCTTCCCCCCTTCGAGATCTCGAATATCCTGATTAAAAGCCTCTATACTCTTCATGAGGCCGGAAAATCTTTCAATATACCCTTCATACTCCTTATCATCGTAAGTTATAATCAGGTTTTTTGAATCAGACAGCACATCAAGAAAAAATCTGGAAAACCCGTCAATGACCTTCATCATTTTATAAAAGGGGCGAAGTTCTGCTTCCTTTCTCCAGAGTTTAATCTGCGCTCTTGCACCATACTGAAAAATTCTTTCTGAAATTTCAGCACCCATAACCGCGAAACGTTCGGTCAGATTAATAATCTCTCCAAGCCTGGTTTTGCTTTTCGACTCTTCCTTTTTATACTGTTTTTCCTCAATCTCTATTTTCTCAAGGGCCTTTTCAGAAAGATGTTTTACCCGGTCATTTAATATTCCCTCTTCTCCTGAAAGGTATACAAGCTGATTCAGAGTGGTAACATGCACCTTGAACAAAGCTGCATAGCAGGAGAAAAGCACACCTGTAATACTTTTAGACATATGTTCAACTCTGCTGTACCTTACCGGCTTATTATTAAAAAGAGGTTTATCAATAATATATCCAATATCACCCCAGAAACCGTGAGGTGCTTTTTTCTCTTTGAAAACTTTAGCAAGGCCTTTCTCAATATAACCGCTGTTTCTTATAACAGATATATAAACCCTGGCAAAATCACCAATTGCACCTTTGATTTCCAGCGCACTGTATGAACCTCCAGGTGGAATTGCGGCTATCCGGTCAAGGGGGCCTGACAGTTCTGACAGCTTCATTATTGCATTATATTCAAGGGTGGAAAGATACACGTAGTAATCATCAAGAATTCTTACAAGCTCCGGTTCCACCTCCCGGAACCAGGATGCTGCTCTTATTTTAATGAGATTAAAAGCTGAAGCCTTGACCCTGTGCGTAAAAAGAGTAATTGTTCCATACTCAAGTGCAAAACGGGTCATTCTCAGCCAGTTTACAATTCCAAGTGGTGATTTTTTAAGCAGACTTATTTCCTTCTCTTTTTTTGCATCATCAGCCCTGGTGTTGAGCTCTCTTGTGTGCCTGTCCCTGATTTTATGTATAAGGTCTTCTGCCATCCTTTTTTTAGCCAGGCTGTTTAATCCGGAACCGGTTATAACTGTAAGCCTCTCCTCTTCGTTCCGGTTAAGAGTAATATCATTTGCTGCTATATATTTTTCAAAGGAATCCAGAGTTTCTCTGAATGCCAGAAAATTCCGTTTACTTTCTGCAGAGGCGTCCTTACCCAGCTCCATAAGAAGCCGGTTAAACTTTTCCATGTGGCTTCTATGCTCACTGGAATAAGCGCCTACTTCATCAATAAAATCATTTACCCATTCATCTGAACGGCCTTGTTTCATTACAATTTCCCACCCTCTTATTCAGATGTATTTCTACTAATATACATTAAACCGGAACTTAAAAACTGCAGAGTTGATTTTTTTTAACTTAAAACTTAAATAACAACTGCAGCAGCAGACTCTGCCCTTATTCCTTAATTGGACAAAAATATTATTGCAAAAAACAACAGTAACTAAGAAACTTTTTTCCGCCAAGGTTTTAAAACCGAAATAACAAGCATAAAAATGAGAAAAGCAACCTGTACGCTGCCCCAGAGATTAAGCATAAAAAGATTAGAAGCCACCTCCATATCTTCAAAGGGCTTGTCAAGAAGCACCCCTGTTATTTCAACTGAGCGGTTAAGCCATGGCCCCAGACAGTATGTACCGAAAAGTATCTGAGCCACAGTCAACACCCATTTAACCGTAATCCAGTTATGTTTAAAAAATCCCCAGTTTGTAAAAATCCCATATAAAAGCCCCATTAAAAGATTACCCATTGCACCTGGAATCACAATAAAATCATCCACTATTTTCATTGCATAGAGATAACCGTAATAGGGACCTCCTTTCTGAGAAATAACAGCATTCACCATAACAACAAGGGCTATACCGCCGCCAATCCACATGCAAACCAGAACAAGATGTATAATCTTAAAAATTTTCATTCCCATTGGCCCGATCTTTTCCATTCATCTCTCCATAAGCAATTCAAATATTAATTACAGCAAAAGCGGTCTCATACGATCCATTATATCATACCAATAAATTAAAGGTCAAGTTTCTAATAAAATTAAATAAGAGATGAGTATAACTGCACTAAAATTTCCATTGATTCGTTCTCAGGTACGGCGGAATGGAGTTCCGCCATTGATTAATGAACATTTATATATAAACTAAATTCTTGACATTGAATATAATTAATGAATAAACACTGTAGATGTTAGAACTTTATTAAAGGTAAAAAAATATGGAATGTAAAAAAGAATCTAACCTGCAAAGATGCAACTGCTCATATAATCCATGCTCCAGAACCCATCTGGGGAGTGCGGCAGCGGGTCAGATCACTCAGGGCTTTATGCTGTACCGGGTGCAGCGGGCCCTCCTTCCTGAGCTCTTCCCCGCTCAGGCGCAGGATGTCGGCCAGCTCAGGCTTGCCCCGATGGTTCAGCGCCAGGGCCGTCATAGCGGTTTATCCGGACCACTCAGCAGATCGGGCAGCGGTTCTGCGGTGGTATCGCAAAGGTGCAGGTAGCCCGAGGTTGTTTTCATACTGTTATGCCCCAGCAGCATCTGAAGCCGCTTCAGGTTTACCCCGGCCTCCAGCATATGGGAGGCATAGGAATGGCGAAGGGTGTGTGCCGAGATGCGCTTGCTCAGCCCGATGCGCTGGGAGGCCTTCCTGACGATATGGCGTATGCTGGTGGCCGAATAGCGGCTGCCGGGAATACGGCCCTCGAAAAGGTACACCCTGGGGCGGTGGATCCGGTAATACTGGCGCAGCAGGCTGATCAGCGAAGGGGTAATGTTGACCTCGCGCGACTTCTTGCCTTTGCCGTCAACCACCCGGAGCACCCCGCGCTGGGAGTCGATATCTCCGGGCTTCAGGTGGAGTACCTCGCTCAGGCGCAGTCCGGTGCTGTATAGGAGCGAGAGGATAGCCCGGTGCTTGATATTGGGTATAAGCCATTAGTTCACTATCATGGTGCAAGGCCTATGAAGTCCAATCTATACA
>CAYYKZ010000212.1:0-5208 GCA_964468455.1 uncultured Leptospirales bacterium
ACTGCCTATAATATAATTATCAGGATTATCATCAGGTCCCGGTATAGCGGAGGTTCTTATTATTTTTACTATTTGATTTCCTTTATTTCCTGTAAACTCCCAGGTTATTATAACATTATTGTTATTTTTTTCGGCTTTAATCCCGGTTATGCTGTAGGGAAGGCTTATCTCTACCGGTGATTCCGTGTATGAAGCTGCAGTGCCAAAATTAATGTCAACAGTCCCGTCCTGATACCTGGGGAATACCGCATAGAAGTATTGCCCGGCTCCGGGGGCATTGTCTGTATAAAATGTTTCGTCTCTGCCTGCAATATGTATAAGACTGGATTTTTTAAGATTGAATTGAGAATTGATAATTTCCTCTGATCTGTATATTTCATATCCTGAAATCTCTCTGTCTGATGTTGAACTTGATTTGACCCATTTAATTAATATTGTTCCACCGGTGCCTGCAAAGGCCTCTACATTAAGAGGTGTGGAAATTGTTTTTTCCTTTATGTAGGCGCCCTGAGTTGTATAGTTTTCACCGGGGATGGGTGTAAAGTATTCAATATTGTTCTTATCTGTTACAGTTACAGCGTAATAATATGTTCCAAATTCAGGTACTGTGCTGTCTGTAAAGTTATCATCAGATGTTGAAGTAAGCTTTGCGGCAACAGTAAGCTCCTGCTGTGAATTAATCATGCTGGGGCTTCTGTAAAGATTAAATAAAAGTCCCTTTGCCTTGTCAGGGTCCCATTTTAATCTTACATTCTTATTTTTTGTTTCAGCTTTTAATGACTTTATCATTCCGGGTTCACGATAAAGAGTCACAGGGTAGGAGGTTGTGTTTACATTGCTGAGAATTTTTATTTCTCTTTTAAGCAGCCTTTCCCTGGCAACGACTATGTAGTAGTAGTCTTTACCCTGTTCAAGATTTTTATCTATTAAAATTCCCTCAAGTGCGGGATTGAATATTCCCACAAGCTTTGATTTAAGAATGTCGTCAATAGTATTAAGCGGGGTTTCGCTTCTGCCAACAACAAAATCTCCAGTAAAATTTCTGTTCATCTGCCAGGTCAGTTTGATTGAGTCTGAGGAGAATGGTACTTTTTCAGCATTTATATTGAAGGCAATATGTTCCGGGAGTTGTCCCTGGTTTCCTCTCAGTATGCCCGGGAAGCAGTTGGCAGCTATGATCAGCAGCAGGGATATATACAGTTTTTTTTTATTCATAGTTCTCTTGAGTTGATATTTTTTTTTATTGTCGGTAAGTTATGAGTAAATCTTTAAGAATATTTATACAATAATTCTGTAATATTCTCTTATGATATATTTTAGTATAAAAAATAGTAATATAAATTCAATCGGTGTCATGTAGCTTGTATGGCAGATAATTTTTATTCTATAGAAGTTCAGGAATGAATATATTAGCAGTTAATTATCAATATTTTTTCAGAAATTATTTTTTGTTAAAAATCTGTAATATATGTCTTGACTGCAGTGCATGTGAAATTATTTAAGTGTTTAGAGCATGAATGTCAAAATCCGGGGAAAGTTATTAAAAATGTATGACTGAATTTGAACTTTTTAAAATAAGGAAAAGGGATATTGATACACTGGCAGACCTTATTATACAAAATGATAAGGACGCTGATGTAGAAATGGTCCGCAAAGCCTATACAGTCGCTAATGACGCCCATGAAGGCCAGATGCGTCTTTCCGGAGAGCCCTATATAATCCACCCCCTTGAAGTTGCAATGACCCTTGCCATGCTGAAACTCGATACAACCACAATAAGCGCTGCCCTGCTTCATGATGTGGTTGAAGACACCAGATATTCACTTGATTTTATTGAAAAGGAATTCAGCGAAGATGTTGCAATGCTGGTGGATGGTGTAACAAAAATTTCATCTATCAAAAACAGGTCTAAAAGTCACGCCCAGGCCGAAACTCTGCGTAAAATGCTGATTGCTACAGTAAAAGATATCAGGGTAATAATTATTAAGCTTGCTGACAAACTCCATAATATGCAGACAATTATGTTCCAGCCGGAGATAAAGAGGCAGAGAATAGCCAAGGAGACACTCGATATTTATGCTCCAATAGCCAGAAGACTCGGTATTTCACGCCTTGCTACAGAGCTTGAAGATCTTTCATTTTATGTTCTTCATAAAAATGAATATCAGAATGTAAAAGAGGGGGTTGCCCAGAAACAGCAGGATGTTGAAAACTATATTGACAATGTAAGAGAGGCTTTAACTGAAAAACTTCATGACCTTGGAATTGAAGCCCAGATTAAGGGGCGTGCCAAGAGTTATTATTCAGTTTTCAGAAAGATGCAGATTTCCGACAAGCCTTTTGAGGATATTTATGACATTAGGGGTATACGAATTATTACAAATGAACTGCGTGACTGCTATGCGGTTCTTGGTATAGTTCATTCTGTATGGTCTCCTGTAGAGGGACGTTTTAAGGATTATATTGCTGTTCCCAAGTCCAATATGTATCAGTCCCTTCATACTACAGTTATTGGCCCGGAAGGATATCCTCTTGAGGTCCAGATAAGGACATCTGAGATGGATGCAACTGCTGAAATGGGGATTGCTGCTCACTGGATTTATAAGGAGGGGAAAAAATTTCTTAATAAAGATTATAAAAACCTCTCCATATTGAAAAATTTAAGTAATATTGATGATGATTCCATTAATACACGCGACTTTGTATCAACTGTAAAAATGGACCTCTATGAGGATGAAATATTTGTTTTTACCCCAAAGGGTAAAATTGTAAAGCTGCCAAAGGGAGCCACACCTGTTGACTTTGCCTTTGCTATTCATACTGAGGTTGGATATAAATGTTCCGGAGCCAAGGTAAACAATAAACTTGTTCCTTTGCGGTCAAAACTGAAAAGCGGTGATATTGTAGAAATACATACAAAGAAAGATGGTAAACCATCTGAGGCATGGATTAAGTTTGTTAAATCAGCTAACGCCAGGTATAAAATAAGAAACTGGTTAAGAAAGTACGGGGATGATGCCGGAAGACTTGATGAAGAGCAGCGGAAAAAAGAGGCAAGAAAGAGAAGGGAAGTCAAAAAAATCCCTGTCTCTATTCCTGATGATGAGCAGACCAAGCTTTCCAAATATTCAAGGGATAATAGCGTTGGTATAAGTATAGAAGGGAATAACAATGTTTTAATTAAGCTTGCCCAGTGCTGTCAGCCTATACCGGGAGATGATGTAGTTGGATTTATTACCCGGGGAAGAGGGATAACTGTACATAAAAAATCGTGCCCGTCTCTTGAACGGCTTATGCAGGAGAAGGAGCGTATTATAAATATTGTCTGGCAGAAAAATGAAGGGAATAAATATCCTATTAAGCTTGCTGTTGAGGCACTTGACAGGCCGGATCTTTTAAAGGATGTAACAGATGAAATTTCTCTCTATAAATCAAATATAATTAAGGTGGAAGCCCAGCTTATAGGGGGAGGGAAAGCCCTGCTGAAGTTTATTCTGGAAGTAAAAAGCAATGATCACCTGGGGGAAATAACAAAGGGTATAAAAAAACTTAAAAATGTAACAAGTGCATATAAAATCAACGAGAAGGTAATTCTGAAATAATGCTTTTTATTCTCGGTTCAGCATCTCCACGAAGGAAAATGATTCTTGCAGATTTTTTTTCTCAGATAAAAATAATTCACCCCTCAATAGATGAGTCCCCTCTGGTTTGTGAATCTCCTGAAAATTTTGTACAGCGTATTTCCCGTGAAAAGATGAAAAGTGTTGAAGAAGAGCTTTGCGGGATTGAGGATTATATTGCAGTTACATCCGATACTATTGTAACTATTGATGATTTAATTCTGGGTAAGCCCGATTCATTACAAGGAGCAGCGGATATTCTTTCGCTGCTCTCAGGAAGGGAACATCGTGTTATTACAGCTATTACAGTGTGTATAAAGAAATCGGATAGTATTAATGAATTTACCGCAATGGAGTCTACATCAGTGCTGTTTAAAGAGCTCAGTATGGAAATAATAAATCAGTATATTAAACTTGTGGATTGCATGGATAAGGCCGGAGCCTATGCTGTGCAGGAACATGGAGATATGCTGGTTGAATCAATAACCGGTTCTTTAACCAATGTCATCGGTTTTCCCCTGCGTCTGTTTTTTTCTCTTCTTTCCCGTAATAATGCAATGGAACTTCTGCTTTAAAATATTGATTTGACATTAATCCCCTTTGTCTTTAAAAATAGAGATAATAAAGTATTGTATTCTGAAAATAATTAAGAAATTGACACTGATTTTACAGTATTGATTATATGTAGCTGCCTTTTTGGCGGGTGTGACAAACTTTTTTTACGAAAATAGTTTATGTAATAAATACTGGTAAAAAATATATCCTAAAGTGTAATGTCCGGGGGTGAAGCAGATGAAAGGCAGAAAAAAGTATATTATAGATAAAGGTTTCCAGTTAAGGACAACATTTTCAATTCTTGGTATAGTAGCTGTTGTTTCTCTGATAATAATAGCCACAATATCCGCAAGTGTAGTTTATAATAATGAGAAGATAAATAATATTTATGAAATAGAAGATAGTATTTTTAACCTGATGCAGGCAGCGAATATGGATTCACAGGTAAATGATGAGTATATAAAAACTACTTCCCTTCTTATGGAACGTCATGAATCCAACCTTACCACCATTGACCAGATAGCTCAATACAACCGTTACCTTCTTACCTCCCTGGTATTTTTTGTGCTTATTCAGTGGGTTGTTCTTTTTATGATGCTTATCCGTATTACTCACAGAATTTCCGGCCCTGTTTTTGTAATGTCCCGGTATTTTAAGGAAATCATTGATGGTAATATTCCTGATATAAGACCGCTTAGGGAAAAAGATGAATTGAAAAACTTCTATGCGCTTTTCAAAGAACTTGTTGACACACTTAAAAAAAAAGGTGACAGTATATAAAGGCGACCATAAAAATGTGTTTATTAGCATTTTTATGTTTTTAACTTTTTCGTGAAATAAAATATTTTAATGGGTCTGTCACAAAAGTATTTTTCTTGTCATACCGGCTGTAGCGAAGCGAAATGCCGGTATCTCATACACCTGATTCTATCAGGAGATTCCGGTATTTGCAAAAGATGAAGCTGCAAAACCGGAATGACAAATACAGCTAAGTGCTAAACTTAACAAAATTACACAACTAACTTTTAAGAAT
>CAYYKZ010000213.1:0-5204 GCA_964468455.1 uncultured Leptospirales bacterium
AATACTGTTAAAAGTAGTTTGACAAATTAAATTAATTATTTTAAATATAAATAATTAATTAGCTATTATTCATATTTATTTCATTTTAATTAATTTAATTTCTAATGAGACATAATATAAAGTAAAATTAAGAACAGTTCGATGGGAGGGTGCATGTTCAAATTAGAAGAAGAAAAGCCTATGACAACGGTCATAAAGGTTATCGGTGTAGGCGGAGCCGGGACTAACGCTGTTAACCGGATGATCGCAACCGGCATGGACGGTGTTGAATTTATTGTGGCAAATACTGATGCTCAGCAGCTCAGGGACAGTCTCGCTACAGAAAAGATTCAGATTGGATCAAAACTGACAAGAGGCCTGGGAGCGGGAGCCAACCCTGATGTAGGACGCGAAGCGGCTAATGAAGACAGGGATAAACTTCAGAAGCTTCTTAAAGGTGCTGATATGGTATTTATTACATCAGGCATGGGCGGCGGAACAGGCACGGGTGCAGCGCCTGTTGTTGCTGAAATTGCAAAAGAGGCCGGGGCTCTTGTTGTGGGAGTTGTTACAAAGCCTTTTAAAGTCGAGGGAAAGCGCAGAATGAACCAGGCTGAAGAAGGCATAAAAAATATGAAGGATAAGGTTGATACCCTTATCACCATACCCAATGACCTTTTATTAAAGATAATTGACCGCAAAACCCCTATTGAAGATGCCTTTAAACTAGCGGATGATATCCTGAGACAGGGAGTGCAGGGAATAGCTGACCTCATTATGGTAACAGGCCTTGTTAATGTTGACTTTGCAGATGTGCGCACTGTTATGAAGGAAACAGGCGATGCTCTCATGGGTGTTGGAATCGGAACCGGTGAGAATAAGGCACTTGAAGCTACACAGATGGCTATTAACAGCCCTCTCCTTGAAGAAACCAGCATTGAAGGGGCCAAGGCTGTTTTAATTAATATTGCCGGCGGTAATGACCTCTCACTCCATGAAGTGAATGAAGTGACTAATGAAATTACAAGGCAGGTAGATCCTGAAGCAAATATTATTTTCGGTACAACAGTTGATTCTGCCCTTAGTGAGAAGGTAAGAATTACTGTTATTGCAACCGGATTTGACAGAAAAAAGAATATGCTTTCTGTAAACAACAGTGTTAAAACAACACAAACCTCAGGCGGTAATGGGGCTGCTCTGACCCTTATTGAAGGGAAACAGGATAGTCCCAGACCAAAGACCGCTTCATCAGGAAGAACTTTTACCCTTGATTATGAAAGAAAGAGCAACAAAAAGGATTACTCAAACGAAGATCTTGATATCCCGGCTTTTTTAAGAAGAATGAGTGAATAATAACTTTACTAACCATCCCATCAGGGGCAGGGGATTTCTCCTGCCCCGAAATTTTATCAGTTAAAAGAAAATTCCACTCGTCTGTCCATGTCCCGAAGCCCTCCCTTTTGCGCCGGGCTGCTGTCACCTTTATTTACAATGTTAAGTCTGGCTTTATCAATCCCCATTGATGCAATAAAGTCGTATACATTTTTTGCGCGCCTGTAGCTTACCGCATAATTTGCCCTGCGGCTCCCTCTTCTGTCAGAATGTCCTGTAATTGTAAGATTGAGGCCTGGATTCTGCCTCATACGCAATATAATACTGTAAAGATAGGGATAATAGGATGCGGCAATTTTTGATGAATTAAAATCATAATAGATATTCATTAAATGAAAATCAGGATAAGGCTCCTCGTCAATATCATTACCTGTTTCATTTTCAAAGGAAACTCCCTGGCTGGAGGATTGTTCTTTGTTGAATAAAAGTGCAACCTCCTGGTAGGCCTGAGGAATTACCTGATATTCAAGGGTATCGGAAAAGTTTTCTGAATCAATAGCTTCAATGATCAGTGACTTTACATCAGGTTTGGGTCGTACTACAAAATATCCCGATTCGTTACTGGTTCGCACAGTTGAACGTGAAACAGTACAGCCATTGCTGGTGCAGGTATTGAGGTTAATGTTAAATCTGCTCCCTTTTATCAGCTCCCCTTTTGCTCCATTGTACACAGTAACCTTTATTCTGGTTTCCATGGAGCTTCCTGAAGCAATTTTTTGTGTTATAACAGGCGCGTCATTAACCCTGGTGCCGGAAATATAAATATCAAAGCCTCCTGCTCCCTCTTCCCGGTTTGAACAGAGCATTGAAAATTTAGGCACTTCAATAAGGTAAAGATCGTCTTTTATGGAATTAACAGCTGCGCCGGCATTTATCGGTTCTGTAAATTTATCTTTAATTCTGTCTGTATAGTAAATATCCCATCCTCCAAATCCCCCTTCACGGGCTGATGAGAAGTAGTATCTTTCAGCATTGGATTTATATGAAGGAATAAATGCGATTTCATAATTCCCGGAATTTATTGATTCAGGGAGTTCACGGATATTTTTGATACCTTCCCTTGTAATATCCGCCATGAAAATTTTTGAACGACCAAGATTCATATAGGGCCATCTTGAAAAGAAAAAGGTTTTCCCATTCCTGCTGATTGATGGTGATCTTTCATTCCATATTGTATTTATTTCACGGTTAAGAAGCTGAGGTTCGGTCCAGGATCCGTCGAATTTACGGGATATATAAAGATCAAATGTAATCCGTGCTTTCCCGTCAGATGTTACAGGAGGCATTTCTCCGCCGGGCCTGTCAGATGCAAATATTATTGTATTGCCGTCAGCGGAGATAAAAGGGGTTTCATCATTATAAACAGAGTTTAGTTCGTCAATTGGTTCAGGTGTGCTCCATGACCCTGCAATGTTTCTGCAGATGTAGATGTTATGTGACCTGTTTTCAGGGGTTTTAGCGCTGAAAACTATGGTTTCTGAATCAGCGGTTATTGAAGGGGAAAATTCATCACCGCCGGTATTTATAAGCGGGCCTGCACTGAAGAATGGTTCAGGTATTTTTATATTGGAGAAAAGTGAAGCAGACGACATAATTATAAAAATACATATTGCGGTTTTTTTGTTGCGGATCTTCATTCAGTATACCTCTGTAATTATTCTAAAATGAATAATAATCGGGATTCTTCCTCCTGTCTGCCGGGAGGGGAACTGCATCATTAACTGATAAGATTTATATATCATTATTTAACAATGTAAAGTAAAAATCCGTATAGTTTATAGTAATAATAACTGCGAAATTTTTCCAGTTATAATGCCTCAACTTATTTATTATGAAAGATGTTCCTTTTTTTCTGCGGCTGAATGAATAATGATTAAAATTTATAGAAAAAGTTTATAAAATCAGGAAGTAAAAAATTTTGGTGCTAAGCTTATTTTTAGGTTGCCAAGTCTTTTTAATGTGATTAAATAATATATTAACTAGTGGAGAGTGTAAATGGAACTGAACTTTAAGAAAACCGGGAATGTCGTGATTATTTACCTGAAGGGAAGGCTGGATGTACACCATTCTGCGGACATAGAACAGGAACTTGAAAGACTTATTCCTATGGAACCTTCCAGCCATTTCCTTATTAATATGAAGGATGTTGAGTATATAAGCAGTTCAGGGCTTCGAATAATTGTAATAACAATGAAAGCACTTAAGGCCGAGAAAAGGAACCTGCTCCTCTGCTGTATTAATGAGGCCGTAAGGAAAGTTTTTGAAGTAGTTCAACTCACTGATATTTTCAAAATATATGAGTCGGAAGAAAAAGCGCTGGAATATCTTAATAATCTTTAAAAGCGTGTAAGCATGATAATTATCAGAAACATCTGTACCGGCTCCTCAGGTTTTTACGGATGAATATTCTTTCGTTCATCGCTTCAATTGTACTGGCAATAACCCTTTTGCAGGGATTTTATATACTTTCCAGGGATTTCAGATCCGAATCTAACCGGCTGTTTTTCTTTATATGTTTATGTATTTCAATATGGCTTTTCGGCTGTGCCTTCGGTTATTCTTCTCACACCAGGGATGATGCTTTTTTATGGCTCAAGATCACCTCTCCGGGATTTATTTTTCTTCATGCCTTTGTTCTTCATTTTATTCTGCGTTATACCGGAACTCTAAAGAGCAGTCTGATTTATCTTATATATCTTCCCTCGTTTTACTTTATGTATGTAAGTGTTACAGACCATCTTGTTTTTTCAGATATTTACCGCTACGGTGAATACTGGCTCATGGTTCCCGATTATGAAGCACCGAGTTTTTATCTTCTTATGGTCAATTATCTGAGCTATTATATCATTTCTCTGCTGCTTTTATATAAAAAGGCTAAAAATGCAAAAAGTTTGAGGATAAGGAGCAAAAGCAGATTAATTTTTGCAGCTATAATTATAACCATAGCAAGCTATAATCTTGAGCCCTTTCTTGCCCCGATTTTTTTTGACTACCATACCTATGGACAGGCTCCCCTTTACAGCATTGTGTGGATTTCCCTTATATGGTATGCAATGAAAAAATACAGATTTCTCGGAGTTTATGAAAATTATCTGACTCTGGATGTACTTGATTCCCTGAATGAAATGGTAATAATCACTGACTGCAGTAAAAGAATCTTTAAAGTAAATCTGTCCCTGCGTAATAAACTGGCAGGGGTTAAGAAATTTGATCATTTATCTGATGTAATTATCGAGTCTCACATGATTGAGCGGATTATGGATACAATGAAAGATGAAAATGTATCTGATATTACTCTTAATCTTAAAGTATCTGATGGTGAAACAGGGCTGGTTAATGCTGATATATCCCGTTTTAAAGACCGTTTTGGCGATCATGTGGGATTTATTATTACTGCCTGGCGAGCGGATGACTGTTATTGTCATCTGAGAAATAAGGGAATTACAGATAGGGAGTTTCAGTTGATTCAGCTGATAATTTCAGGGAATTCCAATAAACAGATATCGGAAGCTCTCGGTATTTCTCTCCGTACAGTGGAAACTCATATTACTCATATCTACGATAAATTAGGTGTTTCCAGGCGAAGCGAGCTTGTAAATTACTGCATAAATATGTTTACTATTCCAGCCAATTGATTTTCTGATACCTCCGGATTGTAAGGTTTTAATCGAAGTTTTACTTTCCTCTTTTTTTTTAATTATCTCACTTTTTTAACTCTAATACGGGTTTACCACGATGACAGAATTCTCTTTGTATATTATAATCTAAAACACTCACATCACAAATATGTGAATGTTAATGAGCAGATTGTGAGTTAAATTCATAATGAATAA
>CAYYKZ010000214.1:0-5200 GCA_964468455.1 uncultured Leptospirales bacterium
TTTACGGATGGTGGAATCCGCTATACCTTTTTCTCATTTCATGGGTAATATGCCTCGATTTCGCATCAGTTTACTTTATGGAGAAAACAGGTAAAAGAAAAACTTTCCTTGCAGTAAGCATAGCAGGAAACCTCACTGTCCTGGGATTTTTTAAATATGCCAATTTTATTATAAACAATATAAATACATTTTTTGACGCAGCAGGAATATCATACTCATTACCTGCCGCGGATATACTTCTCCCTGTGGGAATTTCATTTTACGTATTTCAGTCAATGAGCTACACAATAGATTATTACAGGGGTGAAATTGACAGGGAAAAAAGCCTTGTCCAGTATGCGGCATATGTTTCCTTTTTCCCCCAGCTTGTGGCAGGCCCGATAGAAAGAGGGAGCCATCTGCTTCCGCAAATGCGGAAATGGCCTTTACCCACAGGTGAGGATGCAGCAGAAGGGGCATATCTTTTTATCCGGGGCATGTTTAAAAAAATCGCCCTTGCCGACTACTTTGCCCTCTACTCGGACATTATATTCGCAAATCCTGCAAGGTACGACTCAGCTGAACTTTTTCTGGGAGCTCTGGCATTTACATGGCAGATATACTTTGACTTCAGTGGTTATACTGACATGGCACGGGGTATAGCCAGAACCATGGGAATTGACCTTATGGAAAACTTCCGCATGCCATACATGTCGGCAAGCATCGGAGAGTTCTGGCGAAGATGGCACATAAGCCTCTCTTCATGGTTCAGGGACTATGTATATAAACCTCTTGGCGGGAACAGAGAGGGTGAATTCCGTACAGGCCAAAACATACTCATAACAATGCTGCTGTCAGGTTTATGGCATGGAGCAGCATGGAATTTTGTACTCTGGGGTTTTATCCACGGCATGCTTCATCTTGCGGGGAAAAAACTC
Organism: uncultured Leptospirales bacterium; assembly: GCA_964468455.1. Classification (GTDB taxonomy): domain Bacteria; phylum Spirochaetota; class UBA4802; order UBA4802; family UBA5550; genus JBBAGC01. The sequence continues at coordinate 918 of CAYYKZ010000214.1, forward strand.
TCATCATTTAAAGCAGCCGCAGCAGTGCCCATTCCCATGAAACGTATTTTTGTTTTCATTATACTCATTTTCACATGGATCTTTTTCAGGGCAGAAAACGCAGGCGACGCATTTATGATGATAGAAAGAATATTCACAACATCAGTTACTATGCCCGACTTTCCCATGCTAATGCTGGCATTAATAATACTATGCTACGTGAGTGAATGGCTCAGGGAATATAACATAATCAGATTCACAGGGTCAGCACTATTTAAAATCACAGCATCAATATTTATGATACTCTATTTAATCTTTTTTGCCTCCTACGGTGTGCAGGAATTTATATATTTTCAGTTTTAGCAGGGCAGATGAAAACATGAAAAAAAAGCATATAATAATCACAGCTATACTTGCACTTCTGATTTTTTTTGCAGCCCCCTTTACAATAAGTTTTATTGATAAGGATGGATTTACAGGTAGTTACAGAATCCCCTATCCAATGGGTGAAAATTATTTCCTCTTCAGCCATTACAGTTCAGCAGTGGCAGATTCAGATAAAATACCTTTTTTCGGAGATTCAGTAATATGGGGCCACTATGCTGAAAATGATAAAACACTTACATCCCTGTTAAACAGTCTTCAGAAAGAAAAAAAGTTCGCAAACATGGGAATTGACGGCATACATCCTGCTGCCCTTTACGGACTTGTAAAAAATTACGCTGAAAAAATTCAAAACAGGGACATACTTGTGGGAGTAAACCTTCTATGGATGAGCTCACCCAGGCACGACCTTTCAGGTGAAGCAAATAATGAAATAAATCATAAAAAACTTTTACCCCAGTTAGGCAGAAAAATCCCGGCATATGAAGCGGGTATTGAAGAGCGCCTTTCAGCCTTAATAAACAGGGAATTCACATTCTTTGCATGGGTTAATCATATAAAAATGAGCCTTTTTGCCGATTTCAGCTTCTACAGATGGACCCTTGATAATCCAGACAAAAGCATTCTATCCTTTTTCGGGAAAAAAGAAACAGAATACACTGTACCTGAACATATGCGGATAGATGGGACCCCTCTGCAGAATGTTTCCTGGGTAGAACCTGAAGATTCCATTCAGTGGAATTACATGAAAAAAACCATAGGGCTCTTTAAATCCAGAGGCAACAGGGTAACTGCATACATAACACCCTACAATATCCACTCACTCACTCCTGAAAGCAGAAAAAGATATTTTGAGATAAGGGAAATATTAAAAAAGGAGCTTGAGGATAAGGGAATAACCGTCATTGCAGGTGTAACCCCTGATAGGCAGTATTTTGCCGACGCAAGCCACACAGGGGAGAAAGGTTACAAAATACTTGCAGAAGATTTATTAAGGAACAGTTTATTTAATTCCATTATCAGGTAAAACAAGACGTATACCTGATGAATCTGACCGTTCAGCTGGAGACATGGGCCACCTATTCCATGAAGCAAGGTCACGGGGTGCGTCAAGAATGGAACCTCCCCTTTTTACTCTGAACATATAATCCCCACGAGGTCCGGCAGGATCACTGTTTTCACCCTTTTTATAGAAATCCTTATCATACCTGTCCCAGCACCACTCTGAAACATTGCCGCTCATATCAAATAGTCCCCATGCATTAGGCCTTCTGGTACCAACATCTTTATACTTGTGATACTTTACCCACCAGAACCTGTCACCCTTGAACCTGGTTCTCCCTGCATTGTAAAGATGCCATGCGTACATGCCTGAAACCTTCCAGCTTGTGCTGTTCCCCCAGTAGAAGTCACTCTTTGTGCCGCTTCTGGCAGCGTACTCCCACTGAGCTTCAGTGGGGAGCCTGAACCCGTTGGCATCCTCATTTATTTTTACAGTCCATTTAAACTCATCAAATTCAAATTTATTGCTATCATCTGCCCTCTCTTTATTAATGTCATAATAGGGCTCAAGCCCGTATTTTTCACTTAAAAGATTACAGAACTCAACAGCATCATACCAGCTTACTTTATAAACAGGGAGATTATCACCCTGGCCGTACCTGCTTTTTTCAGCAGGATTTACACCTGTAATTTCTCTGTATAATTTCTGTGTCACCTCATACTTCCCTATCCAGAATCCCTTTGTTAAAGTTACCTTCCGTGCAGGCGAATGGTTTCCTTCACTTTTGTCACCCATGACAAATGAACCTGGACCGGCATATACAAATTCAATTCCCCTGAAATCCTTAACAGTACCCGTTTTAATTTTATCCTGTGAATAAACATCAGCAGTGAAAATCAATAATAGTAATATAATAAAAATACGATTAATCATAATAGTTATCCGGCCTTTAAAGAATTAAAAATTAAAATACATTAAGTATTTATTCCTGAACTTTATTTAAAGTATAATATCCGGCTTCATACCTATGCCGCAGGCTAAGGAATTAACCCGGATATTTTAACAGAAAAAAATGGATTTATATTCGATTTACTCCTGAGCAGTAACAGAAATTTTCCCTGTTATATATAATTCTTACTTGAACAAATTAATTTTTCGCAACTTCAGGATGTGAATAGAAATGTCTGTATTTATTGTCCCTTTGATTAAGCACCCTGTTAATAACATGAATCCCCTTATCCGGCTTTAAAATTTCCACTCTATACCTTATCTCAAGGGGATTAATATTAACAGGTATTATCGAGTATGAATCAACACCATTCTCTGAAAGCTCAACCTGTACCATCATACTTGTTTTGTGTGAATCTGAATGTCGTCCGGCAAATACAAAATCACCCAGACTGTAAAATATAAGTCCGTTTTTATAGCGCTCAACACGCCCCGCAGCATGGGACTGGTGTCCAAGAATAAGGGATACACCTGAATCGATAAGTTTTCTTCCAAATGTAACCTGTTCATATTCCGGTTCTGCAACAGGGTAATCAGATATCCTTTCCTGTCCCCAGTGTATACTCACAACAACAGCGTCTACCTGATCCCGAACCCTCTTAACTGCAGCGCATAAGATTTCATCTGAACCTCCGGCAGCTCCCGGGCTGTCTGCTCCGGCCCAGACACCTTTGGGTACAACCCTGTTAAAGGCAAAAAAAGCAATCCTGGTGCCTCTATGCCATACATAAACAGGCTCAAGAGCCTGTGAAATATTGTCCCCAATACCCACAGGAGTTACACCCGCTTTCTTTATTCTTTCAGCAGTATCATACATACCTTCAATCCCTGCATCAATTATATGATTATTTGCAAGTGAGGCAATATTGATCCCTGCATACTCAAGCATCTCCTCACTACCGGGGGGTGACTTGAAATAAAAAATTTCATCCTTATCATTAAATACTTTTAAAGGATATGAGGTTATGGGAGCCTCAAGATTACAGAAGGCAATACCCTTTATCTCATGACTAACCCTGGAAAAAGGATAACGCATTGCATCCTCTCTGCCGTATTTCTTTATCCTGTAATCAATAATACTCTGCTTTACAGCATAGTTTAAAACCACATCACCCATAGCTGTAATAAGGGCAGGTTTTTTTTCAGGCCATATACGTTTTATATAACGGCTGTTTTTGAACCCCAGAGCAAAGGAATTTGCCTCATTCTCAAAAACAGGGGCATCACTTTTCAGTAATTCTTCCGGCGGCTGATAAACCATCTGCGGCCCGCACGCAAGGGAAACAAAAACTGCAAAAAGGAGCAGCGGCCTTTTACGTCTTTCAATTTCTGCCATAATCAATGCCCATCTCTTTTTCATTTCTACTATTGTTCTTTTCACATTTTTAATCATAGAATGGTATTTTACAGCCAGGGGGAAATTTGATCAACTATTTTTATTTATAGATATGTGCCGATAATAAATAAAATCAGACAAAGGAGACGGAATTTGAGAAAAACCGCTATTATCCTGCTGACAGCAATTCTTATGCTCAATTATACTAAATCTGTTAAACCGGGAGTAAATGATACACCTCTTCTTGATTACACTGTACAGAATAATGATCTCCCCTATGGAGATTATATACTTATCCGGTCCTGGAGAAATATTACACAGATCCTCATATCAAAAGACTACAACATTCTTATTTTATATACCGACAGGGATAACCGAAAAGATAGTGAAATTACAGCAGCCGGATTTTCCAGAGTCAATTCAGTAATAATCAATGTACCTCCTATAAGGCAGAGTGAGTTTAACCATATAATTGAGTCCTTCCTAGTCAATGGAGATTTAAGGGATTTTTCAGACAGGAAATTCAATGGCCTCGATTATTTTATAACAAACTCAAAAGAAAACTTTATCCGC
>CAYYKZ010000215.1:0-1407 GCA_964468455.1 uncultured Leptospirales bacterium
TTCTTCCTCCAGAAAGCCGTATTCGTTTCAGGGAGAAAAGCATCTTTGAACAGTACAGGCAGGAGATATCAGCTACACTGATATTTATTGCACTGCTTCTTGCCCTCATAGCGCTGCTTCTTATAAATATAGGCAGGAGGAGAAGTGCTGAAGCTGAACTTAAGAAATCGCATGATGAGCTTGAGATAAAGGTACAGGAAAGGACAGCTGAGCTTACCAGCACAGTTACCAGGCTTAACAGGTCTATTGAGGAGATTAAGGTTCTCCAGGGGATTCTCCCCATATGTACTAACTGCAGGAAGATACGCGATGATAAGGGTTACTGGAGTATGATTGAAGAATATATTTCTACACACTCCGGTGTTGATTTCAGCCACAGTATATGTCCCGACTGCGCTGAGGAGCTTTACCCCTTTCTTAAGAAAAAGGGGGTTCTGGCCGGACAGAGTCATGATGAGAAGAAAGGGGAAGGAGAAGAACCGAATGAAAGCTGATTATCAGCTCTGAATGCGCGAATATATACAAAGAAAATTGAAAAGAAAAATAACAGCTGGTCGATAAAGATATTGGGTTTCGTATTAGATGTTTCTTGAAGAGTGGTACACTTAGGTTAGGATTCGGAAATCATTGAAAAAAATTGGTTGCATACAACTTTAGTCATACAAATGAATTCGTAGGAAGAAAAATGATAAAAAAAACTGCCCTGGCACTTATTATTCTGAATTTTATATTCTCAGCCACATATATTCAGGCAAAGCCAAAATCAGACAGCACAAACAAAAGAATTTACATTAGCAATTTCACCCAGCAGGACGGTATTTCAAAAGACATGGCTCTGTATTTCAGAGACAGTATCATCGTCAGACTTCTGGAGAATTACGGGGATAAATACAGAATCCTCACAGACGGAGACATCAGGGTGATGTTCAGAAAAGCCGGCGAACTTCAGGCCGCTGGGTGCAATGACAGGTCATGCAATATAGACCTTGCAGAGGCAATAAATGCCGATGAAATAATATACGGATCTTTGAAATTGTCTGGAGACACAATCAACGCGGCTCTTTACAATCTTCATATAGAAACAAGAAACGAAAAAAGGTCACCATCAATTAAATCCGTAGTGAACATATCTTTTCCTGAAAATCAAATCAAATGGATGAGCGGGGAGATCGCCTTGAAACTGATAAATCCCCGTTACAGGATTAAAAGATTTCCCGCAATTGATGTTGAAATAGCAATGAAGCCTTTGGAAATGGATGTACTCAGACCGGGAAAAATTTCAGAATTAACGTTTAACGCAGAAAGCAGTGCCCTGCACAGTTCTCTTCAGTATTACGGTACTATTGCAGAACAGGCTGACCGTTTATATGCAGATGGAGACTATGCTGACGCTGCTGAAAATTACCT
>CAYYKZ010000215.1:1429-5189 GCA_964468455.1 uncultured Leptospirales bacterium
ATGGGCAGTGAGAGCCAGTATAAACTGAAATCATTCTCAGAAGATATAAACAAAAGAGTTGCATCGGCACTTATACTGAAATATAAATCAGACATCGAGGACACAGACCGTGACATATCTTTATCCAGACCAGGCCTTGATGCCCTGCAGGATGCGTTTGAGAATTACTTGAAAATTGAAAATAAGATGGTATCAGCAGCCATGTATGAGTCAGCCATTATTGAAATTAAGAAAATAACAGGAGAACGCAGGGATAAAGTACTTTCTTCAATAATATCAATATATGAAAAAGAAGCAGACAACAGTTTTAACAGGCTTGATTTTAATAGTGCCCTTAAACTATATGTTAAATGCAGAAAGAAGACATCAGCTTTTTATGATGAAAAGATTAAAGAAAACACTTATTACCGTATACAAAAAAAGATAGTGGCTACAATTTCCACAGGTAGAAACTATCTGAAAAACAGATTCTATTCACTCATAGAGCAGGCTGAATTCTATAATATCACTTCCGAGAACGGCAAGGCAGTTGACAAGATGGATGAGGTTAAAGAAGAAATAACTTCAGAAATGATAAAATTTTCCGACCTCTTTCTGGTAGATACATACAATGATACTGCAATTAAAATAAAAAATGCAAAAATAATCACCCCGCAGACGAGAGAATTTGTGTTCATGGTTTCATCAAATCCCACAAAGGACTACAAAAGATGGAAAGAAGAACTGAAAAAGGCAGGCCGTAGCTGCTGTGTGTTAGGAATATTCGGTCTGGCAATTATTAGTGCCCTAGGTTCTGATTAGTGGACTTATAAAATCTGTAGAATATAACAATGGTGGGTAGTTGTCAGCTGTGAATAAGGCTGGCTTAATTAAAAATTTTCCTGCTGCTCATTGTTGCAGGGCTACTGGAGCATGCTTGAGGAATATTTTTCCACTCACTCAGCTGTGGATTTTACCCACAGCTTATGTCCCCACTGCGCTGAGGGGCTTTCCCCCTTCCTTAAGGAGAAGGGGGTTCATGCCGGCCACAGGCATGATGATGGGAAAGGGGAAGGGGAGTGAGCCTCATGAGAGCTGATTACATGAGGTCTCTTCTTTTACATTTATAATGATTATCTAACAGGACATTAAAGATAAAGAGTATTGCCTGATTATGATTGCGGACTTAGTGACAGCACCCATCGGTCCACATGATCAAAGGAACCATACCGGGTCTTAACAGGCTTGTCAAAATCGTACCAGCCGTTATCTTTACCATCCCAACCCATGTTCATATGTACCATAAACCTTCCGCCGGTTGTGTCTACCCCATCTATAACCATTGCATGGGACGATTCAGAGCCGCTAATGTAAACCATGAGAGGCCGGTTCTCCTTTAACTCGCTTATGATTGCTGCCTTAACCGCAGGCAGACCCTCTCTGTAGGTTCTGTAGGCCCGGGTGGTGCACTTGTAGTGGCTGGTCAGTTTCTGTCTTCGAAAATCACTCTTTCCAATATAGGATGATGTGCCGAAATCTTTGCCAATCACAATTGAAGTGTAGTAAACATAGAGGGCTGTTTCTTTTATCTTCTCCTCTGACTGTTCTTTTAGAAGGTTTGGTGAAAATTTTTCCCAGTTGAAATTATAATCAAGTTTTTCTGAAATTCTGTGTTTGGACCCTTTATATTCAATTTCTCCGGAAGGTTTTAGGCGGTGGTGATAAAGTATCTGAGCCAGGGCTGTGGACCAGCATCCAAGGCGGACATCGGGTGATGGTTTTGCAAAGTGGCCCCGCTGCCCCCATTCTGTTTCCAGCAGAGGCCCTATGTTTATTTTTTCCATAGCCTTCTTTTCCGGAAGTTCCGCTGATAGAAAGGAAAGTGAAATGAGAAGAAGTATTAAAACCAATCCTGTATGTTTCATCATATAGTTTAACCCCTTATTTTCAGATAATAAAAAACTTATGACTCATTTATTAAACTCAGGATCCGGTTTAAGCGGTTATTTATGTACCCGCTTACTTCTATAGTTTTAAATCCGGATTTAATTTCATAATCGTATACTAGATCCCTGATTCCCATGTTTACTTCATCTCTGAGTTCCGGGTATTCAGATTGGGATGAATCAATTATATCCGGACTTTCCACAGGGACAAATACAACAATATCAAGCCGGTTCATGGCTTCATCAATTTTATCCTCCAGGTCCTCTATATCAAAAAAATCTGAATCCTTATGCGCCTCAATATAGGATAAAAAGTCTAATGGGCATCTGTCAAAAATTGTATTTTCCCCGGAGTTTATTATCTGGTTTAATGATTCATTAAGCTGCAATTCAAAATCCTCTATACCGGGTAATTCTGGAAACTCATGCCCCTGTTCCAGCAATTCATAATAGGGCTCTTCCAGAAGGGAATACCCTTTTAACCGGGAAGCCAGCTCACGGGCAAGAGTTGTTTTACCTGTAAGGTGTGCACCTGAAATTGCGATTCTCATAAACGGTTACCTTTGAGCATTACTGTTTAACTGCTAATATTAATCTTCTTTAATGCTGTTTTTATAATATTCCACAGCTCTTCCAGGTGTGGGGAAAAAGGCTATTATGAATATCAAGTATAATATCAGGAATATTGTGTTAAGGTAATAGACCTTATGTGATAAAACCAGGGGACCGGTAACATGGACAAAGGAAGCAATTAATGATGACCAGAAAGGGATGAATAATATTATAAGCATGGCGTTTTTCAGGGAATAGTATGTTTTAATTGAACGGTCCAGTAAATATATCTGGTCATCCTGTGACAGGCTTTCATAACTTTTTAATTCAGAAATAAATTTATATCCGTTGTTATTGAAATCTATGAACTTTAAAATAAGAAATGGTATTATAAATATTATGAGATAAACTATATTTATTAATATAAAAAGATTAATCACAGATACCGAATCAGGCCTTACAGGCATGGGCTGCCTTAATGTAATGTACATGAAGGGGATTATTAATGTAAGGAGCAGGGAAATAATAAATATTATGGAGTAGAAAAATATACTCCCCTTTGACGTAAAGAGAGTTCTGTTTTTTTCAAAAAACTGTATCAGTTCATTTTTATTTTTCGGGACTTCAGAAATTTCAGCAGTATCATCTGAGGGGAAGCTGATTCCCTTTGGATTGCTTCCATAGGCATTGTCACCCCTTACACTGTCAGTGCAGAAGAGTATAATGTTATAAACAGGAACAAGAATGTACCAGCCGTTTTTGCCGACATCGTGGACTCTTCTTGCTCCGACAGTTATAGAGGGGAGTAAAATGGCAAGGCTGAATATCTGTACTATAAGGGTATTGTCCACCCTGAAGAGGCCGGAAAAAAATCCTATAAGAAATCCGATTATAATGTTTATTATAGTGAAATACCAGTATTCTTTTCTGCAGGCCCTGCCGGAAAAGCGGGCGTATTTTTTTAATACATCAAAATAATAATTCATGAAGTATCTCCATTTTTTTTAAATTTCAGATAAAATTTTACAATTGGCAGATGAGTGTTTTTTCTGCCGTTTCTTATTGCTTTTCTATGACTGCTGCCGGGTAAATAAAATTTTATGTGTAAAGTCAGTTACAACAGGCAGGTATATCAAAGGCAAATGCTATGCCTGCATATTCTTTGTCACCAATATTTAATATTTTTTCTTCAGCAATTATTCCACCGTTTTTTATGTAGAAGGAATTATTTTTCGCGCCTTTTAAAGTCCATATTATCATTTTACGGCAGTTTAATTGAGAAT
>CAYYKZ010000216.1:0-5134 GCA_964468455.1 uncultured Leptospirales bacterium
CAACAAGTATCATCTTGGTGGGTACAGCGATATCAACATCGAGGGAATGGATAACCTCGATCTTACGTAACATGGCATATTGCTTCTCCTTTTTTAAGATTAGCCATAGCTTTTTCTCTCATCTCTCTTATCATGGTGTCAAACTCACCGTTCTCCTCCCGCATTTTGAGCAGTTTTCTTTTTCTGTCATTGAAATTCTGCATTTTACTGTTGTTCCTGTCCTTGAGCCTTTTGCCGGTTTCTTTTGTGAGGCGCGGGAAATCCTTTTTCATCTGCTCCATTTCATTTTCATTAGCTGTTATAATAAGAAACATTCCCGGCTGTTTAAGATATAGCTGTCTCAGCCTGTTCTGCATCTGTTCTGCAAGAAAGCCGTTTCTTTTTTCAGGAGATTTAAAATCCTCATTATTAATTTTTGCTGAACCCTCTTTGTCTGTTACTGTTGCTCCGAGAATTTCACCTGTTTCAGCGTCAATAATTCTTATCTGAACAATTCCGTCACCGGTGATACCAAAGATCATAGCGTCAGCTCCTATCATTCTACCGGTCTCCGGAGCTGTTTCAGGAACAACAAGGCCTGTAAGCCCCTTTTCCTGTTCTTCAATTATTTTTGAAACACTTGAGGGATCTATTACCCTGAATTCTCCCTGCTCAAGTATAATCTCAATTATTTTTGTAGCATAACCCTCCGTTTCAGGGGATGTTGCTCCATCCTTTGCTGTAAAGGGGTAAACAGCGAGTCTTTTTTTCCCGCCTTCTTTTGCTTTTTCACAGATAAATTCAGCAGCTTTTCCTGCAATATTATTCTCAACTGAAAAAACAGGTATGCTGAATACCTGTAAAAGGGTAAGTAAAATAATAAATTTTGTCAGCGGTTTTTTCTTCATTGATATCTCCCTGCCTGTATTCGTTTCCTTCAAGTGATTTATTCGGGTGTGATTTTATTTAATTAATAAAATGCAAAATTATAGGAATAATATCAACTAATAAAAGCAGTAATAGTCTGGAAAGTGTTTTCTGATGAAATATTTTATGAATCTGATTTTGAGGGTCAGAGCCTTTTATGTTTATGAAAAGGGTGGTATAATAATTACAATTTTGTAGAAAAGTAATACTCTCTGGGGAGTAGTGATTTTTCCGGGAATAAAGGGGTCAGAGTATGAGTAAGGATGTTCAGACTCCATGTGAAAATCCGGGGTCAGAGCCCCTTTTTTATCAAAGCCTTACCGGAAAGAAAATCTCTAATTCTATTTTCGGACAAGAGCTTCAATGAGCAGATTTTTGGTATACTCAAGCATTGGAATCATGTGCCTGCTTATGGGCTCACCCTTTGCCTTGTACTGCTCAACCTGAACTATTCCCCAGAATGATCCCCATATGAAATCGGTTGTTTTGAAAACATCAATATCTTTAAAAAGGCCCTTTTCTACGCAAAGGGATGATATTGTGTGCCCCTCTTCAAAGCAGACTCTTCCCCAGGATTTAAGGCTTTCAGCTGATTCATAATCCATGTGATAAAACATGTCTGTCTGTAGAAATACGGAAAGGAGTTTAAATCTGTCAGGGTCGGTTTCAAATATCTGGAAGAAAATCAGGAAGATGTCGCTTATAAGATCTTTGCCTGATGAATAATAATTCTCATTAAGGCGCTGTTTTATTATCGCAATCTGCAAAGCAATGGATCTAATAAGAGGTTCCAGAAGCATAAGGAAAAGCTCATCTTTTGTCTTAAAGTACTGGTACACTGTAGGTTTTGTAATCCCTGCTTCAAGGGCGATATCATCCATAGTGGCTCCGTTAAAGCCTCTTGAAAGAATGATTTTTTTGCAGCTCTCAGTATCTGTTCAGTGCGTTTGGGTTTATCCCTCTTCCCTTTTTTTTCAGGAGAACGGTTGTCTTTCATTTTAAGTTTTTTCCTTTTAAATAGGGTTGTTTCTTTATTTAATAGATCCGGCTTATAAACATTAGAAATTGGAGTTATAGAGTCAAGAAAAAACTTAACCGCAAGTTAAGTTTTAAATGGAAGAGTCAGCTGAGAATCTTTTAAACAGGAATCCTCATTGTCAAGGTTTGACATGGAAATTCCCAGAAGTCTTATTTTTTTTTCGCCTGCTCTTGTTTCCCTGAGAAGATTCTTTGCATAATCGCAGATAGTGGCAGAATCATTCACAAAGCTGTTAAGTGTAATGCTTCGTGTAGCGGATTCAAAATCAGCGTATTTTACCTTAAGAGTGACGGTTTTTCCTTTGATGTCTTTTCTTTTTAAATTATTTTCCACCATAATCCCAAGATTTTCAAGTACGGTGTGCATATCTCTGATGCTGTCAATATCCTCCTCAAGAGTTGTCTCTTTCCCCACGGATTTGCATACCCTTTCACTTATAACCTCCCGGTTATCAAGTCCGCGGACAATATGGTAATAAAACTGTCCGGCCTTGCCAAAGTGTTTAACCAGTGTTTCCAGGCTTTTACTCTTAAGCTCAGCTCCGTTTGTTATTCCCAGGGAAAACATTTTTTTTTCAGTGGCTCTGCCAATACCGAAAAACTTTCCGATTGGGAGGCTTGCCAGAAAACTTTCAGCATCTTCAGGACGGATTACAGCAAGTCCGTCAGGTTTGTTGATCTCAGAGGCAGATTTAGCCAGGAACTTGTTATATGATACACCTGCTGAAGCAGTAAGTCCGGTTTCAGTAAAAATCCGCTCCCTTATTTCCCTGGCAATTGTTGTGGCATAGGGTATATTTTTTTTATTTTCTGTAACATCAAGGAACGCCTCATCAAGAGAAAGAGGTTCAACCAGATCTGTGTAGTCATGAAATATTTGTGAAATTTCATGAGATGCTTCCCTGTATGCTGTAAAATCGGGGTAAAGAAAAATCCCGTGAGGACAAAGTTTTACTGCGGTCTTTGAAGGCATGGCAGATTTAACACCATACCTTCTTGCTTCATATGAGCATGTAGAAACAACACCTCTTCTTTCAGGATCACCCCCCACAATTACAGGTTTACCCTTCAGGGAGGGGTCTTTCCTTTGCTCAACTGCTGCATAAAAAGCGTCCATATCAACATGTATAATTTTTCTGCATTCCATAACCGGTGCTATTAATCTGCTCTTGTCTATTGTATAAATCTTTATATTTCATGGCAGATGATATATGAAACCGATTTTATGTCAACAAATGTTTAGTTTTAAGTTAAATGTCTACACCTATAAATTGCCTTACAAGCACACCTATTAAAAAGGTAATAGCAGAAACTCCCAGACTGATAATAGCCATCTCGCTGAATCTTGCTTTAAAATTAAGATCCTTAGCAACAGAGATATAGTAGTTAAAAAAGAATATTATTGCTATACCTATTGCCAGAGTTGCACCAAGTGCAATCATAAAGTGTTCAATCAGTAAATATGGCAGGATTAAAAGAATAACAGTTATTATATAAGCGGTACCGGTATAAAGGGATGATTTAAATGCTTTTTCACCTTCACCTTCAGAACGCTGTGAAAGATATTCGCTTGCTGCCATTGAAAATGAGGCGGCAATCCCTGTAATTAGTCCGGTTATTGCAATAAGTCTTGTGTTCTGCAAAGCAAATGTAAATCCTGCCAGGGCCCCTGTAAGCTCAACAAGTGCGTCATTGAGACCAAGAACAATTGATCCCACATAGTCGAGCCTCTCCTCTTCAATTAATGCAATAAGCTGCTGTTCATGCTGGTCTTCTTCTCTGGAAATTTTCGCTGCATCTTTAACATATTCAGCCATAGCTTCATAATTAATTTTCGCAGATTCTTCTCCATTCTCCATTAACTTGACACCGAATGTGATTCCGAAAATCTTTGCAATCCAGAAGAATTTCATAATTTTCCATCTGGAAGGCTTTACATCAGTACCTGTATATTTTTTCCATATGTCGTAGTGCCGTTTTTCATCTTCACCAATTTTGCGTAGAACTTTGCTGTTCTTTTTATCTTTAATAGAATCCGCAAGACGGCTGTATATATGATATTCTGTTATTTCATTTTTCTGTGCTTTTAAAAGCTGATTTAATATTTGCGGAGGAAGTATTTTTGCTGTCATAATTATACCTTTCTGATAGGAAATTTTTATTTAGAATAGATGGAGCATGAAAGAGGTCAATTATATTTTTTTGCGAGTCACACCTGTTATAAGCAGGTATGACTCAGATTTCCAGTAATTAAATTAAGAGATGATGCTTGAAAATAATGACTTCCCGGAGTTCTTAATTACCCGGGAAAATAATTATTTTCTTCTCCTGTACCACTGCCCTGCGTAGACCAGAGCCATAATCCCCAGACCAGCCGGATACAGGTAATACTTCATGGACATATCAATCCCAAGTATAGAAGCCGGTATGGCGGGATTAAAGAGAATTGCCATTGCTGCTAAAAGAAGAGGTGCTTCCCATATTTTATTATTTGTTAGGAACCATCCCTGTGCTACAGAGGCAAAGCACATAGAAGCAAGTACAGCCATGATAAAGATCATGATGGCCTGGGGCCAGGAATTAATGTTATAAAGAATAAGGTCTGTGTTGAAAATAAAAAAGAAAGGGAGTACCGCAGTTCTCATGTCATAGGTAAATCCCTGTATACCTGTGCGTATGGGATCAGATTTTGCAATTGCAGCAGCAGCGTAAGCTGCAAGTCCCACAGGCGGTGTGTCATCTGCAAGAATCCCGAAATAAAAGCAGAAAAGATGTGCACCTATAAGGGGAACAAAAAATCCCATGCCTGCTCCAACTTCAGTTATAAGGGGGGCGGTTAATGACGCCATTACAATATAGTTTGCTGTTGTGGGTAGCCCCATACCCAGCATGAGGCTTACTACAGCAGTTATGAAAAGAAGAATATAAATATTACCGGCTGAAATGACTCCCACAATCTGGGACATCATCCCTCCCAGTCCCATGCCTACAACTCCCACTATAATACCGGCTGATGCTGTGGCAAGAGCGACAATTACCATATTCTTGGAACCGCCAATAAGTCCGCCTGTGATTATTTTTATAGAATTTCTTATTCCTTCGTTTATTTCCTTGCCGGCTTTCAATGCATTACGTATTTCCTGAAAAAATACTACAGGTATTAAAATCATTATTGCTCTGAATGCTGCAA
>CAYYKZ010000217.1:0-5113 GCA_964468455.1 uncultured Leptospirales bacterium
ATAGTGATACAGACAAAGATATTGCTATAACTTGCAAAAACGGTTCCAGAAAACATGTAGTATTTTCATCCGCCCTTCTTAAAGACGGTTCCAGCTTTATTACAATGGTTGATATAACCAGATTAAAGGAAGCTGAAGCCAAGCTGCAGAAAAGTGAAGAACAGTTTAAAATTATGTTTGAAGCAGCCAAAGACCCTATCTATGTTCTTTCAAAGGAAGGCCGCTTTCTTCAGTGGAATCAGGCTACCAGAGATTTAAGCGGAATGGATGAACTGGGGGATGAATTTTTTTACAACTTTGTCGCCCCTGATTATAAAGAAGAAGTTATTAAATTTTATTATAATCAATATAAAAATAAGATTCAGCTCACATATAAAGAATTTCCCGTATTAATTAATAATAAAGAGGTATGGATAGGACAAAATGCCGTGCCTTATATTAAAGACAAAAAAGGATATGCGGAAAAGTTTTTAATAATCAGCAGAAACATCAATGAACAGATAAGACTCCAGCAGGAACTTGAAAGAAAAAACAGGAAACTTGAAGAACTGTCGTCAAGTGATGCTCTTACAGGCCTTTACAACCGCCGCTATTTTAATATGTTTTTTCCTCAGATAATAAAAAATTCCAGCAGGTTTAAAAAATCTCTGGCAGTAATTTTTATTGACCTTAATGATTTTAAAAAGGCCAATGATACTTATGGGCACGCCTTTGGTGATGAAGTTCTTATATTCTTTTCTTCAATTTTAAAAGATGCCGGGATCAGGGAAACTGATATAACATGCAGGTACGGCGGTGATGAATTTATAGTTGTTCTTGGAGGAATAGATTCCAGTAATTCAAAAAATAATGTTAAAAAAATAGTAAATGATATTATTCACAAATGGGACAGCAAAAAACTGGAGTCTGATCTTTTAAATAATAAAAATGAACTGAATCTGAGTTTAAGCATAGGTATAAGACTTGTTAATTACCGGGATATAGACCGTTTTATCAAAAATAGCAGAGAGACAGATAATATTGCGGATGAAATATTAAAGCAGGCGGATGCTTCCATGTATCTTGCTAAAGAAGCTTATAAAAAATCATCAGATAAAAAAGAGAGCAAAATCCAGTTTTTCAGCGGATCATTTTAAATATTAAAAAAGAGAATAAATCAGCAGCTTTTCATTAATTCCGGGCCAGCTGAAAAGATCCATATTTATTATTTCTCTATGTTCGTAAAGAAGTTCATAAAAATGCTCATCTCCAGATGATGCAGGATTTGGGTCACCTATATAAATCAATGTATGACCGCCATTTTTTTTATAAAAAGAAAGCGCATTGTATGCCATAGGGCTCATCGGCATGGGCCAGGCCATAAATAGTGCACATTCCGGATGTAAAGCCGCAGCTGACTCATCACCTTCAATTATAGAATACCATGCATCGTCAAACCAGGGATTACCCTTATACCATTCCCATGGAGTCTGCTCTCCCGGAGGTGCGCTGTCATATGCTGTTACATCAGCACCGGCTTCACTTAAGCATCTGGCCCAGTAGCCGCTCCCGGCTCCGATTTCAACTATGGGTGTATAATCGGCAATTATTTTAAGAACTTCATAATATGGAATTGTAAAACTGTATTCTGTTACAAAATCATTTCTCATATTCAGAAGCAGAGATGCCGTTTGTTCCGGATTTAAAGAATGATTATCATCAATAACTTTTCTTATCTTTTTCAGATAAGGATTGCTTATTTTAAAATCATCTTCACATGGGCTGTAATGAATTATATTTTTTTCTGAAGTATACATTTTACTATATATTTCAATTATTATTTTTTCAATCCCCCCGGTGCCTTAGGCAAGGGAGAATAAGTTTAACCTTTTTTAATACTTAAAACATTTTTCTACAGCATGAGCAAACATATATTTTTTAAAAATTTAAAGAAATATATTGTCAAACGTTTTAAAGCTAATAATAATATTTTATTAAAGAACATTGATTTGCAGGTTAATATCAGCGCGATATAATAACAGGGCTGAAGCAATATAGGAGCAGTTTCATTTAATAATAAATTGACAAATCAAATAATAGTGAAATAATAAATTCAGATATGCATATCAAAGACTAATTATTATTGCTGTTTATTAAATCACTTTTTTTAATAAAAAATTCAGGAAATATAATTTATGACAGATTATGGGAAATACGCGCGTCATTTAGCTATTGATGGATGGACTGAAAAAAATCAGGACAGACTTTCATCTGCTCATATATTTGTCGCAGGTGCGGGAGGACTCGGGAGCCCTCTCCTTTTGAATCTTACTTCAGCAGGCGTTGGAGAAATCACTATATGCGATTTTGACACGGTCTCTCTGACCAACCTGAACAGACAGATTCTTTATAATGAGAGTGACATTGACCGGAGTAAGGTACACACGGCTGCTGAGCGTTTAAATCTGCTTAATAGCACCACTAAAATAAATTGTATTGATTCTCCTCTTTCTGAAAAAATGAAAAATCAGATTGAATCTGCTGACTTGATTATTGATTGCCTCGATAATTTTAAAGCCAGATTCATTCTTAATCAATTATCTCTTGAAACCGGAATACCATTTATACATGCAGGAGTTTCGGAATATTATGGACAGATTTCTTTTATCCAGCCTGGGGAAACTCCATGCCTTGGCTGCTTTGTCCAATCCGATGCCGAAAATAAAAATCCGGGAATTATCGGTGCCGTAGCAGGAATACTTGGATCCATGCAGGCTCTTGAGGCTATTAAATTTATAACCGGAATTGGAGATAATCTGAAAAATAGAATTCTCTTTGTTGACGGGAAAACAATGGATTTCAATATAATAAATATAAATAAAAATCCCTCATGCATTTACTGCGGGAATAAAGGAGAATTTAAATGAAATTTAAACTTAAACTATTTTTAGTAGTTCTGGTATTAATAGCTATTGCCGGATCTTATTTTTATTTTAAATATTATTTTACCTATGAACAGAAAAATATAACACAAAGGAAAATTGAGTCTATAACGGGACAGAATCTGACAATTACTGTTTTCGGGTTTGATGGAAAAATCGTAAAACGCTGGACCGGTGTAAAAAAAATTACATCCTGGAGTGACGCAAGAAACTATACTTTCTTTTATACCAGGGACGGCAAGTACGTGCAAATACCTGAATCAGTATGGTATATTGCCGAAGAGGAATAGATTGCTCAATATTCCCGTCACATCAATTAAAGGAATTGGCCCGGCCAGGTCTAAGGTTCTTAGTGATGAAGCTGGTATTGAAACCGTTGAGGATCTTCTTTATTATTCACCCCGCAGATATCTTGACAGGTCATCCATAAAAAAAATTATTGATCTCTTTGCGGAAGAGGAAGTAACAGTTGAAGGAACAATTATTTCTGTTGAAAAAGTAATGGCCCGGAAACAGATGCTTAAAGTCAGCATTTCAGATGGTACTGATGTTTTAACTGGAATTTTTTTTGCCGGAATATCTTTTTTTGAAAAAGTATTTGTACAGGGAGAAACTGTTCTTTTTTCAGGGAAAGTAAAAGTGTTCAAGGGGAAGCAGATTGTACATCCTGATTTTGACTTTATTGATGATTCTTCAGAGTACAGATCAATCAACACAGGGCGTATTATTCCTCTTTACCGTTCTACAGAGGCATTAAAAAAAACAGGCTTTGATTCAAGAGGATTCAGGAGAGCTGTAAAATATGCCCTGGATCGTTATAGTGAGGATTTACACGATCCTCTAAACAGCAGCATTATAAACAGATATAATATGTTAAGCTTAAAAGAAGCAATTGCCGGAATTCATTATCCGGATTCATTTGAGCATATAGAAAAATGCCGCACACGGCTTGCATTTAATGAAATATTTTTTCTTCAGTATTATATTTCCTATTCCAAAAGATTATTATTAGAAGAAATACAGGAACCTTGCTGCAATTACAATACGCAGCTTATGATTGATTTTATCTCCTCCCTTCCTTTTAAATTAACTGATGAGCAGCAGAACGCACTGGAGGATATTAAACAGGATATAATATCCGGTGTACCTATGAACAGGCTGCTTCAGGGTGATGTGGGAACAGGCAAAACCATTCTGGCATTATCATCCGCCCTTATTCCTGTATCTGCAGGGAGACAGGCTGCTTTAATGGTCCCTACTGAAATTCTTGCATCACAGCATTATCAGACAGCTTTAAAATACCTGCCCTCTTCTGTTAAATGCGCACTCCTTACCGGAAGTATGACAAAAAAAGAAAAAGAGTCTGTTTACGATTCAATTTTATCAGGCAATATTGACATTCTTATAGGCACACACTCTCTTATACAAAGTGATCTTAAATTCAGAGATCTGGCATATATAATTATTGATGAGCAGCACAGGTTTGGAGTTGAACAGAGAGCCAGGCTTCGCGCTAAAGGTAAAAACACTGACCTCCTTGTAATGACGGCAACACCTATTCCAAGATCTCTTTCTATGACTCTTTACGCGGACATGGATCTTTCTTCTATCAGAGGACGCCCTTTTAACCGGGAACCGGTTGAGACTCTTGCTTTCCCGGAAAGCCGCCTTAAGGGAGTATATAACTCAATGGCCCGGTATATTAATCAGGGAAGGCAGATATTTTATGTGCTCCCCCTTATTGAAGAATCTGAGAAAGCTGATTTAAAATCTGCTGAAGAAATCTTCACTTTACTGAAGGAAAAGATTTTTCCTGACTACAGGGTTGCCTTGATTCACGGAAGACTTCCTCAGAGTAAGAAAGATTCCACAATGAATTCATTCAGAGATGGTGAAATAGATATTCTTGTTTCAACAACCGTTATTGAAGTTGGAATAGATATTCCCAATGCCAATGTTATTATTATTCATCATGCTGAACGTTTCGGGCTTGCCCAGATACATCAGCTCCGCGGTAGAGTAGGACGAGGTGAGCATAAATCATTCTGTATACTGATATACCCTGACAATATCAGCAGAGAGGCCGGAGAAAGGATGAAAATATTAACTGAAAATTCCGATGGGTTTGCCATATCCGAGCTGGATCTCAAAATGAGAGGCAGCGGACAACTTGTTGGAACGAGACAGCATGG
>CAYYKZ010000218.1:0-5104 GCA_964468455.1 uncultured Leptospirales bacterium
ATAAACCGGCGTAACCCAGGTCGCTCATTGTCATTGTTATTCCAAACCTCTGTTTTTCCGAAATCAAAGAATAGTAATCCCACTCTTTTATACGATGCCATCCCGCTTTAACAGCTTTTCGCTCATAACGCCACAGGGGGAAACGGGCCCAACCCTCTTCGATTATACCTCCGTCCCTTCCAAGAAGATCTATGGATTTTTTTATTTCATTCTGCATCATCATCTCTCCCATTTCATGAGATTTTCCTATACCCATAAATCTTACCTGCCGGTAGGGTAAAAGTCAATACTAAGTTTATAAGAAACCATCTTACTTTGCAGACATACTTTTGCAATGCCTATCACAGGCGGGAAAAGGTTAAGGTAAAAGCATTATTGCATTAATTAAAAAAAATCTTCCCTCGAAAAATAATTTTCCCATAATCTCTGCAAAGGGATTGCAATGACACATCACTCTTTAAAAACTCATGCTCGCGTTGAAAACAGGCATAACAGGTATGGGGTTGTCCTGTATAATATTAAGAACACCAATCTGAACCCCCACCATCCTCCGCGACCAGTTGATAACCCCAATCTGCACACCTCTAAATGCCTCGGAATAATTAAACAGTCCTATCTGAATACCTGTAGAAACTTCCTCCTCTTTAAACATTGACTGAATATTGGCCGCGGCAATCTGAATGCCGTTCATGGCACCGGAATTATTACTCAGCACTGAAAGCTGTATGCCCTTCATGCTCCCTGTTGTGCTGTTACCGTACATAGCTCCCTGTATACCGTTCATATCTCCCCCTGTACGGTTATAGCCTAAAGCCAGCTGAATTCCGTTAGCATCCGAGGCAGAAGAATTCAATCCCGGTACAAGCTGTATACCATTAAGGCTTCCCGCGAAGTTAAAGAAAAGAGCAGTCTGCATCCCGGTCATGTCACCAGTGACGCCATTGATTATTGAAGTCTGTATCCCCTTCATATTCCCCTTTTCCGGAGTTTTCTCACCAAGAAGAGCCTGCAGACCTGCAGGTGGGTCCCAGATTATATAAAGCCAGTCTTTAAAAGTAAATTTCTTCTGTTCAGCAATCACAACATTTCCTAAAATTGCTGTCTGAATACCTGTAAAATTACCCTCAACACCATTACTATTAATGGCTGTCTGCATGCCGGTCATATCTCCTTTTACACCGTTAAAGAGAAATGCGGTCTGTATCGCAAACACATTACCTTTAACGATATTCTGGTTTAAAGCTGTCTGTATCCCTATCACTCCCCCGTCAACATTATTCATCAGTAAAGCAGTCTGTATGCCGGCAACATGTCCGGTTACGGAATTTAAAATGAGTGCTGTCTGTATACCTCCGGTATTACCATGTACCGTGTTGCTGACAAGCCCGGTCTGTAAACCGTACATATTGCCTTCAACTACATTACGGTAGAAGGCAGTCTGCATTAGCATCATATCACCGGCAACATCGTTGGCAATACTGATCTGGAATCCACCCATGTCGCCCTGAACGATATTACTGAATAATCCGGCCTGTATACCGTAAACATCACGGGCCTTGTTAACTGCTCCCATGTCAAGACCCCATACATTTCTGTTCACGCCATATAAAAAGTTAAGTCTCACCCCGTAAACACTGTAATCAGAATCAAATACCTGGACAGGATTAAAGAGAGCCAGCTGAAACAGCGTCCACTCGCTTGAATCCGGATCGTTCCCGTCAGCATAAAGAGAAGTACCGGTAAGGATGAGAAAGGAAAATATATACAAAGAAAAACAGCATTGAAAAAAAACGGATAAACCTCGTTTAAAGTTCACATCAGCCCTCTTAATAGAATATCAGGTTATAAAGCAACAAATCTTACATATAACAGCCGTATCAATGAATTACAGATAAAAACACCTGCCTCTTGTCAAGAATGATTAATGAAATACAAATCGCTCCATAAATTCTGGCGTCATTAACAACGCTAATCTTCAGCGCAGATAAAAATATCTCATAATAAAATTTTCTATAAACTAACTGCTGTTTTCCGTTGACATGAATAAAAAAATGTGATAGGTTTTCAGTATTGCAATAATTCTACATAATTCTTGGAGGTATACCACAATGCTCAGGAAATCTGCAGCTTTTATATTCCTTGTCTCAATGTTACTTGTATGGGGGCCTGTGCAGGGAAATGCTGAAAGCAAAAACAAAAATACAGATTATATTCTAATAACAAATCAGACAGGCTTTGACATATTCTTTCTCTATATAAGCCACGAAAGCTCAGACGACTGGGAGGAAGATGTACTTGATGATGAAGTGCTCTCCGATGGTGAAACAGCGAAGGTCGATATTCAAGGCTATTCAACATCAATTTTCGATATCCGCCTGGAAGATGAGGATGGCGATACCTACACACTTTGGGATGTGGATGTGGAAACCACGGATCTGATAGTCACTCTGGATGATCTGGATGAATAGCAACACCATATATTATCCCAGTCTGTTATAAGTATACTAATACATCTCTGCTGTATAGGTTCTGCATAGAAAAAAATTATCGTCTATCCGGTTATTGTCATGTAAAAAAAAGGCCGACTCAAACATTTGTTTTGAATCGGCCTTCGATTTTATCAATTCCCGGAAATCCGGGACTTTCTCAACTAGAACATACTATTTTTTCATCAAATCATTTATAATCTTATCCATCTCGGCATACTTTGATGCAGGAACTGCCCCTTTATGATAAAAGTATACCTTCTTATCTTTACCAATAATAAGTACAGCTGCCTTATCATCACAGTTTCCAAGTCCCCATGCATTTTTCAGAAGATGGCTTGGATCAGTAAGAAAAATTGCACCTGGAAAAGCTTTTTGTTTTTTCCTGACCATCATACGAATAACTGAATCGGGCTTCCATGGTGCATCTTTCATATTTACTATACCAATACCAGCGTAATTAGCCTTTGGATAGTCCTTTGCTTTAAGATAGTTTGATACAGCATCATTTTGATCAGCTTCATCAGGATCAGTATAAAAAATTGTAACAACTTTTTTACCAAGATGAGGTATCCATGAGGCATTATCATTTGCATCACGAACTTGTACGTTATTTACGCTTGAACCCACTCCAACAGCCAGGACAGTGGCCAGAGGAATGGCGACCAGTACAGCCATAACAAGAATAGCCAGGCCATTCTTTGAACTCTTAAATAATTCTTTCATGTTACTTCTCCATTGAATAGTATGTTTAACCTGTGGTGTTGAATGATGTACCAACCTGTATATCGGGCAGAAAACATACGTTTACACCCCGAAACATATACTTTAGCTGGACTTTCACCCAGGTAACAATATGACACATCATGGATTAATAATCAAAAATAATTTTTTATTTATCTGATATTTTTCAAAAAAACGTAAAAATATGACTTTTTTTTACACAAATTAAGTTAAATTGTTCAGAGTTTCTGATACTACATTGCAGCACTTGCCATATGATAAAGGAATAACGGTATAATAATATCTCCAGAATTATGTAATTGCCATTTATTTTATGCTATTGCAGTTCCTCTTTGCAGCTAAAATATTTCCCTGAACTCTATGATAAGAATAAAATTAATTATTGACTATTTAAGTCAGGTTATTTAAGGTAGAAAAACTAAATTAGGAATGCCTTAAAAACTCCAGGTCCGAAAACTCGGAGACACCCACCCTTAAAATTATCCTTACAATTATCATTTCAGTTGAATAAATAATAAAAACGAGGTAAAATATATGCGAAAGATCCAAATTTTCATTTCTTTGATGCTTTTTAGTCTTATCATCAGTTGTTCATCAACATATGTTATCAAAGACCCTATTGACTTCAGCCAGTATGTTTCTGATACAGAAAATTCAAATCTTGTTGTAACTACACAAAGCCAGCTTGTAATTCCTGACGGATGGCAATTCCAGAAATCAGATACAAAAGACGAGACCATCGGCGATGTCAGACGATCAACGCTTTTTGAATTTAACGACCGCCAGAATAACATCTACGGGAAATTCAATTATACTGCTATAGTTTCCGGAAGCTTAGTAGATCCTGCACAATTAGTTAAAATCCTCGCTGAATCCCGCGATGATATCAGCAATAAAGCCATTATGAAAACCTTTATAAACAGAAAGGAGTCTTATATAATTACAGGAACACACAAAAATAACAGCTGGGATTATATGGCGGCAATTATTCCCGAAGGAAACTCATTTAATGAAATCGTTCTGCTCTCAGATCCCGGATATCTGCAGGCCAATCCGTCAGTAGCATACAGGATATTCAACTCATACAGCTTCTCCAATAAGGGCGTAAATGAACGAATTATCCGCGGTTCAATAAAATTTAAAAGTGATGATGGCGCCTGGTACTGGTATAATGACTGGACTACTAAGGATTTTGCGGGATATTTTGTCATGGATTCTTCTGATCATGAAACTCCCATAGAATTTATAGGTATAGCCACGCTTGATAGCAGCAACATGGAGACTATTAAGTCTTTAATATCCGGTTTTAACGAAAAGGTTATAGTGTCGGAATATGACGTGGATTTAAAAGTTGCCAATAAACAGGTTTCAGGAAAGGCAATAGCAAGCAAAAGCGGCACAGATATGATTTCAATATATTACGTTGTTAAACTCAACAAAAAAACTCATCTTATTATGGTATGCTATAAAGATGGAGTCGTGGATATTAAGCCTGAAAAAATTCATTCCGATTGGAAACTGGTAAATACAACCATTAATAAATATTTATACCTGTAGCAGTATACAAGCGCTCCGCAGAATTACGGGGCGCTTGTATATCCTGATTTTTTCTTAACTAAAAAAGCTCTAGCAGTCCAAACAACGAGTATCCGGCTTTGCTTCGCTCCACACAAATCCCGCTCCCCGAGCATACAGACATCACGATTATTGTACGAAGACAAATCAAACCGATTTCCCCGACACTCCTGAATCCCGAAAAATAGAATATAATATTCATTATTCAGATTAAATCTCAATTGACAATTAATCCGAATAATGATAAAGAAACCTAAATAAAAATTATAAATGTAAATATATTTCAGTGTAGTAATTCT
>CAYYKZ010000219.1:0-5095 GCA_964468455.1 uncultured Leptospirales bacterium
GGGACTAAAGGATTAAACGAGGTTGACATATTATGAGACACAAAAATAAAGTAAAACAGCTTGGCAAAACCTATTCGCACCGAAAAGCGATGTTTAACAATATGGTTACATCACTTTTTGATAATGAAAGAATCGTTACTACAAAGCAGAAAGGGAAAGAGCTTAAGAAGATCTCTGAAAAGCTTATAACCAGGGCAAAGAACAATCTCGAATATTCTGAAGGTCAGGAAGAGAAAAAGCTGCATAATAAGAGAGAAGTTCTAAAAGTGATTAAAAACAGAGATGTTCTAAAAAAACTTTTTGAAGACATTGCTCCCAGATTTAAAGAGCGTAAGGGCGGTTATACAAGAATGTATCTTCTTGGTCAAAGACAGGGGGATGCCGCTGAAATGGCTATTGTGGAGCTTGTTGAAAAACGTGAGCCCGTAAAGGCTGTTAAAGAAGCAGAAAAAAAAGAAAAACCCAAAAAGAAATAATTAAGTTTTATATAAAACTAAAAAAACTTCAGCTTATGGCTGAAGTTTTTTTAGTTTAAAATGTTGAAGTTTTTTATTTTGTATTTAATGCTTTGTTTCTTCTTTCTATTTCAACTTTATATAAAAGTTTTATATTGTCTACTGCGTCTACTTTGAACTTCTCCGGAATTCTGTCGTCAAAAATGGGAGTAAGCTGCCCTTTTCTCAGTCTGTATTTATCAAGAATACTACCTACATCATGATAGTTTTTAACCCTGTAAATTTCCAGTCCCTGTTTCTTTGCTGTTCTGCATAATGTTACTGTATCTATATATCTGCTTATAACATAATCAATACTGTCAGATTTTATTTTTTTTCGGCTTTTAATATATTCAATAACCGGGTCATTACGTACCCTTATTGCTTCCTGATAATTAAAATAACTGCCATGAAGGTAACTTTCAATAGAACCTTTTTCGTAATAAAGATGAAAATTTTTTGCAGTAAAAGTCTCGTTGTAGGGCTTAACATCTATAAGGGGATCAAAACTTCTATTGAAATATTTTGCATAACCCCCTGATGTACTGTAATCTATAAAAATATCTATCACTTTGTTGTCTTCTGTTGTAGCTGAAAGCAGATTTTTTGTGCGCTCAATATAAATATCTGCAATGTTTTCCATAAGTTTCATCAGTTCAAGTTTAAGGTTATAGAATTTTGCCGATGATGCGTCGTAATTACGCCCAAAATAATCGAGGCTTGCCTCCTGAAATGCTGCCTGGAGTTCATTGTATTTACCTTTAATTTCGTCTGTCTGGAAGTTTTCAACCATTGGTTTTGCTTCACGGAGTGTTTCCATTGAAAACCGGTAATCCTTGCTTGATCTTGCTGCTGCTGATATTGCAAAGGCATCAAAGGGTATAAGAATCAGAAATAATAGTATTGTAAAAATTTTTAAAAGGGTTTTCATTTCCTGCCTCATTAAATGAGATATATTTTTAGTGTAATAATGCTGAATCTACTAACTTTATCTGAGAATTCAGAAAAAGGAGTAATCCATTTTTATTCCTGATAATGATCAAAGAATAAACACTGGTCTACATTTATTTTTCGACATTGTAAATGCACTTCTTGACAATAAAATAGATATCTAAAAAAGTAATATATAATAAAGGCAAATACAAGCTGATTATGTTAGTAATAATGATTATTATATAAGGTGGTGGGATAAGGTAATAGCCATACTGTCCGGCGGTTTTAATATGCAGCATGCTGCAAATACTCTCAATCAAATTGTATTATATTTTAGCCGTTAATTTAAAGAAGTTACTGTGAAAATTATTTTTTTTCTGCTAAAATAGTTGATTCATATAAAGATTTCTTTTAGAGTACAGATATAAATCGCCCTCTTTTTCTAGTAATCCAGGAGTAAATAATGGAAAATAACAAAAAGGTATCCTTTAGACAAAAAAATCCCACACTATGTCCTGTCTGTAAAAATGAGTTTTACAGGGAAGAGATGTTTACCGGCGGAGGAAGGCTTATTGCAGGGAGACTTACTGATGAACTTAGAAGGGAGTATAAAGAGAGCAAAAAATTCGGCAAGCTGTATCCTTTAATTTATATGCTTAATGTCTGCCCTAATTGCTATTATACCGCATATCCTAAGGATTTTGAAGATGTTACGGACCCTGAAATAAACAAGCTGATGGATGCAAGGCCTGCAAGAAAAAATGCAGTAGAAAAGTTTTTCGGACAGATTAATTTCAACGAAGATAGAACTCTAATGTCAGGAGCTGCATCATTTATGCTGGCTGTTGACTGCTATAATTTAAGAAGGAAACTTGTTGCTCCAACTTTTAAGAAAGCGGTATCATCAATAAGAGGGGCCTGGCTTTTTTCCGATCTGGCCGCATTGTATCCTGACAGGCCTTATAAAAAGCTGGCTCTTTTTTTCTATAAAAAAGCATATGAATATTATCTCCAGGTTCTTGAACTTATTCAGAATGGAGGAGAACCCGCAGATGCAGCAGGTAATATGGGGCCCGATTCGGACAAAAACTGGGGTTATGAAGGAATACTTTATGTATCAGCAATACTTACACTTAAATTCGGTTCCAGGGAAAAGGACCCTGCCAGGAGAATGGAAAATTTTCAGACAAGTAAAAAATATTTAAGCCGCCTTTTTGGTATGGGGAAATCTTCAAAATCAACACCAAGTGATCTGCTTGAGAAAACACGCCTTCTCTATGAAAAAATAAATGATTATGTTAAAAAATGGGAAGAGGAGGGGCAGCTTTGACGAGGTATGCTCTTGCTGTGCATTATGACGGCACATTCTTTAACGGTTGGCAGATTCAGAACAAAGGAAGAACCATTCAGGATGAAATAGAAAAGGGGATTCAAATATTAACGAGAGAGAATGTAAGAGTAACAGCTTCCGGGAGAACTGATGCCGGAGTACATGCCCTTGGTCAGATTATTCATTTTGATTTAGAGAGAGAAATTGATCTTAAGAGGCTTTGCTCTGGTTTAAATGGTATTTTACCGGCAGATATTTCTGTAAAAAATGCATACCGGGTAAGCAGTGAATTCCATTCCAGATTTTCAGCTGTTAAGCGTGAATATATATATTTAATATACAACTCACATTTGCGTTCTCCATTTATGGCATACCGGGCATTGTGGATTAATCCCTTAATTGATTACGAGTACATAAAAGATGTACTTGGTCATATTACCGGCGAAATGGATTTTGCATCATTCTGTAAAAAAATATCAGCTGATAAAGGTACTGTGAGAAAAATTGAATATACAGATGTAACAAAAATGGATGATATTATCTCTATAAAGATATGTGCTAATGCCTTTCTTCATAATATGATAAGGATTATAATAGGAACAGTAATAACCATGTATAGAGAAGGGAGGGATCCTGCTTATATAAAAAAAATTATTGCTGAAAAAAACAGGGAGAGCAGCGGTTATACTGCACCGCCTCACGGGCTTTACCTTAACAGAGTTTTTTATGACCCGCCCCTTGATAATTTTGAATCTGCATTTTAATTATTGACATATAGGGCTTATGTCCAAAAATAATCTATTTAAAAATTATATCAGCCGGAATTAAAATGAAAAAGAAGACATGTATTTTGTTCACAGCATTTATTATAATAATTATATCCTCAGATATTTTTGCCTCTACAGCCAGAAAACGCTATTTTAACAGACCCCAGGTGGGAGTATGGTTTGGTCCGATTACACCTATGTTTGAGACTGGTGATAAACTTGAAACTGATCTGGGGGGCGGTGCTTTTTTCCGTTATAATCTACCCTTTGATAATTTAAAGCTTGGTCTTGAAACTTCATATCAGAAATTTGATTCACAGGGTGTTGATGAATTAAGGCTTATACCCGCATACATGAATCTGGTTTACCTGGTTCCCTTTAATTTCCCGGTAAGGACACAGTTGAAAGGCGGAGCAGGATTCTGTCATGTGGAAATGCAGCCCGATGATATAAGCCAGTGGGACCCCATGTTTTCTGCGGGGGTTGAAATTTCTTTCCCGGCCGGTAAAATGGTAAACATAGCTTTACGAATTGATTATATGCTTATTTATGAGGAGCATATTGATGGCGCAAAGCATAACGGCCATGTTATCAATGCGGGTATTTCTCTCTATCTTAATCTGAATTTATAAATGGTGCGTTTTAATATGATGAAACATTATAGAAATTATATAGCAGCAGTAATCGTTGCTTCAGTATTTTCATTTTTTATTGCAGGGTGTGATGGTGAACCTGTATTTACTGAAATGGCAACTAACAGGCTTAAAATTGTCATTAAGGGTACGCTTGAAACAGAGGATGTCTCTAATTTTGATGACCTGTATGATGATTCAAGGAATCCGGCCATTTCTCATTTAGCTATTCAGGACGATTCCGTTGATGATAATACTGCTTCAAGTGATAATGAACTTCCAACACAGTTTATGCTTGATTTAGCTGAAATCCGCTTGGGCGGCAAAAAAATTGGCAATTACAGACAGGTCTTTGAGTTCGATTTAACTGGTAATAAAAATACTGAAAATGAGCCTTTCTTTGATGGAAGGGGTGTTGTGCTGAAAAATGATGATCCACCTGAAGGGAGATACGATACTGTACAGGTTTATATTCGTAAGATGGTTTTTGATAACGCGGAAGTTTACAGCTCATCAGGCTCAGGGTTTACACATTCAGGGGCTTCCCAGGTTATTTTCCATGAAGAAACAGTAAACGGTTTTGACTTTAATCAGCTTATGGTTAACTCATACTGGGATAGTTTGAGGCTTGAATCTGCCGAGATTTTAAGAATATTTCCACTCCAGGTACCGATTGTCGGCGGACTTGACTATAACAGGGATGACCCTGAAACAGTGCTTGAAATAAGATTTGTGGTTAAAAATTTTGTTAAGAAATTTGAGTACGATTACTACTCACGTGGTGTTTACAAAGTATCGCACTATTATGCTTTTTCCGACTGGCTACGTGATGTGCGGGGAGGTGAATACGACATTTGAATAAATATACAGGCTTTAGCAATAGCCTATGTGCCCGGTAAAACAGGGACTGCAACTGTCAATGGAGTTACCAATCAGTAT
>CAYYKZ010000220.1:0-5084 GCA_964468455.1 uncultured Leptospirales bacterium
CGAAATTATCTTCACCTGCATGCTGCAGTCTTGCGTCATTTGACTGTACTACAGCATTAGGCTTGGACTCTCTATTATAGGCCAGTCTTACAACTCCCGGTTTCCCTTCTGAAGCAGGCTGCAGCCTTGAATCATCCGACTGAACCGCAAGCCCCGGAAGGGACTCTCCATGATTGGCAAACCGGACAATCCCCTTAAACACGTTTGATGCATCTCTAAGCCTGCTGTCAGATGACTGCACAACTGCTCCCGGAACACTCTCTCCATCCCTTGCAAGACGAACCATTCCCGCATTAAATACTGACGCGTGAGGAGTTATATCTCCAATATTGTGCGTATGTTCATTGGCAATGCCTGCTGAATACACTCCCATTTCTGCAATACGTACACCGAATTTTCTATTTATAAACTGCTTCCCCGCAGCTTCAAGTCTTACATAACGGGCGGAAACAATTCCCGTATCCCAGTAATATTTTTTAAGATTCTCGGCATCAAAACCCTTTTCATAAAAAAGCGTGGTCCATACATCGCTGTCTATTGATGTTTCAACATGAAAACTTTCAGGGAACCCCTCATTTGATGAAGCAAGAAGAATCCGGTTGACGCTGCAGATTTTCCCCAGATCAATATTTATAAATTCATTAGAACTGTTCCCTTTTAATTCAGATTCCCAGCAGAGTCTGTTATCACTTGAGAGAATATTTTCTCCACTATTCCCCGGACTGAAAGAACTGGCTGAAACTTCCAGTGAACCGGAAATCCCGGCTTCAAGAAGACCAATCTCGGAAAAATACTGAGACCCCGATACTGCCGGATCTGTAATTACAAGTTTCAAATATTTTATAACTGTAAGAGGAATGGGAATATCATAATTGTTGATATCCAGAGATGTATTATTCTCGGAATAAAGGAGAGTCCATTCTTCGGAGTTTATGCTCCCTTCAAGCCTGAAACTGCTTGGGAAAAGAGATGCGCCTTTTTGAGACGCTGTTATTTTTATAAAATCAACAGGGACAGGTTTTTCATAATTGATAACCACAAATTCCTTAATAGGTGCACTCCTTTTTTTTGTGCACCAGAAACCGGGTACATCCAGAATATTTTCCGCGTTGCAGGATTCATCTTCACTGCTGGAACTCATATGTATTGTTCCTTTATGGAACCTCTTTCTTGTAATATTAATATATTCCATCTCTTCTCCGGTAATGTAAATATGTTATTGTTGTATAAATAATCACAAACAGAAACTTTATATTGTATTAATCAGTAATTAATCCTGGAGATTTATTCCAGTGTAATAATGCTGATCTATATACTGCAGCCGCAAAACCCGCTTTTCTCTAACCATTATATTGAACATAATGTTTAGATAACTAATACTGGTTACGAAAACAGTTAATTATAAAAATCTCTGTAAGCCGGGTAATTCTTAAAAATTCTGTAACACAGCATAATCTTTAAATTATATACTTATATAAAAAGTTCTGTAATAACTCAAAAAAAGAATTAAAGCAAAACCAAGCCTCAAAACTGAATCAATATAAATAAACCTTATAAGGTATTTTTTTTCAATTTCCGCTTCAGCTTCATAAAATGACTTTTTTATTTTTTCCGGATAAAGCAGCACAAATGGTCCTGTTAATACTATTATCAGCCCTATAAAAAAAAGAATCCCGGAAAATTCCCCTTTGTAAATAGTAAGCGGAAAACCCGCAGCAATAAGCAGCAGCCCGTGAATGAAAAAAAACCTGCTGCTTACCCATTTTCTCCATAACCCGTAAAGAAGCGATGGAGCAGTTAACTCGGCAATTCCGGCTGCTGCCTGAATAGAGGCGAGAATTATAATAAAATATTTAAAGAGCAAATTCTCCAAGCCAGTTCACAACCTTTTCTTTAATTATATTTAAATGTTTTTCTTCAGTAAGATTATGGTCTCCATCTTCAATAAGAAGGGAGTTGCACTGTGATTTCACAAGACCCTTAATTGCTTCAAAATCTTTATAACTGACTACTTCATCAAGTTTCCCGTGAATTAATAGCACAGGACTGTCTATCTTCTCAACAGCTGAGGCAACATCAAGGCTTTTAAGCTCAGTTATAAATTTTTTTTTAACCGGAATTCCGGATATATATATATCATCCTCTTCATTTTTATTATCCTGAATATCTGCAGGGATAAGTCCGTCAAATTTAAGGGGAGTTGCAATCAGTATAACTGACTCCGGAGACATGTCCTCCTTTGATCCTGCAAGTATTGACACAACACCACCCATACTCGAACCCATGAGGTGAATGTTTTCTATGCCCATGCCCCTGAAAGTTTCAACTGCCCGGCACAGATCGTCAACCTCCTGAATTACAGATATATCAATAATGTCTCCGGGAGATTCACCTGAATAGGTAAAATCAAAGGTCATAAGCGAATATCCGGCATTGACAATATACTCTGCCATTTTTGTTATCTTATAACCGTCTTTGCTTGAAAAAAGTCCGTGGCTGAATACTACACCTCTTTTATTATTCCGGCCTTTATAATAAATCCTTGCGGCAAGTTCCTGGCCGAGCGAGTTTTTAAATGAAAAATTATCTATATTCATTACTAACCCTGTTTAACAAGCCTTATAAGCGGCTCAAAGTATCCATCGGAAGAATTATCATCAATAAAAATACGTACCGGTCTAAGTTCCATAAAGGTTTTCTTATCTTTTTCAAAAAGTCTTGAATGAAAAACAAAATATGATGACTTCACATTTGTGAATCCGCTGGTAGTGTTTATCCCCTTAACTCTTTCCTCTCTTTTCATCTCCGATATATTGATTCTTATCAGATCATCCTGCTCAATGGTATAAACACCCCTGAAGATTACTGAGCTGCTGCTGAGATAAAGAATTACAACTGCACGGTAATTATTACCCAGCCTGAAAGAGTATCCGTAATCAGCTCCATATTTCAGATCCCAGTTTCCTTTTATTGTGTTAAAATTCAATGGTATAATATCGGAGCTTACAACCTGTTCAGGTATATAATCGTCTGCTGATTCTTTTTCTGCTTCAGAAGGAACTTCATCCTTTGAACTCTCTCCACAGCTTATCACCATTACAATAAGGAATATCATCAGAAAGATGTTAATAATTTTTTTAATAAA
Source organism: uncultured Leptospirales bacterium (assembly GCA_964468455.1). Classification (GTDB taxonomy): domain Bacteria; phylum Spirochaetota; class UBA4802; order UBA4802; family UBA5550; genus JBBAGC01. The sequence goes on from CAYYKZ010000220.1 coordinate 3,146, forward strand.
CATGCACTTTACCCGGTAACATTATAATTTATCAGTTTACATAGTAATAAATGTATGTCAATTCAGTAATTATTTATAGAGCTACTTTTTATTTCAATTATCCTGTTATTAAAAATGGTGAATTAAATAATACTGATGTCAATTACCATTTAATCTAATTGACAAATACATACCATACTATTTTAGTAAAATTTAAGTCTTTGCAGGGGACGATCTGGTTTCGACTGCATTGATGGGCCAATGGTTGCATGTCGAGTGTGCTGTCATCTCGTAAAAATGGCAGAAAAAATATAAACGCAGAAAATAATTTTGCATTAGCAGCGTAGTTGCTGCTATGTCCCTGTTTCATCCTCTCCTCTGGGGGTTTCAGGGGCATCAAATTACAGAGGATAGCCCGATTTTTCTCCTCCGGGATGAAGGCGAAACTTAAGGAGGACAGGCCGGCAATATGGCGCCTGTTTCCGGATTGCCAGGCTTAAATTAAATAAACAGGATAAGCATGTAGAAGCCATTGTTCTGTGATGTAGGACGCGGGTTCGAGTCCCGCCGTCTCCAATAACATGGGAGACAATAAGATCAAACATTAAAAAATGCCTCTTCCCGGTCTCCGGGATTAATTGATCTTGATTATACCGATTTATTTATTCTGCAAGCCCTGCAAACTCCGGCATATAATTTTATTATCTTCAACCATCTGCACGCAATATTCAGTGAAACTTACTTCACAACATACTCTTTTTAGATGATTCATTATTTCCAGGGTCAGCCGGAACAATCAGATGATAAAGGGGAAATTTTATTAGAGTGTCTTAAGAAGAGGTCTGCCCGATTCTGTCAAAGATATATAAACAATTTCATCAGCAGAATTACCACTATATTCTATAATTCCTAAATGTTTAAGCCATGTTAAAAGATAAAAATCTATAAATGATATCATGAAATAATCATTACGCTCAGTTATCTCAGTTAAATCAAAAAAATCATTTGAAAGTGTTTCTATATTTACAGGGCCGTAATAACCGCAGAGGAGATCAGCAAATATTTCACGGTTTTGATACAAAGCAACTGCAGATTCAGGTGAAGAAGGGAAAATTGTTTTCCAGTCTACCAGATTCCAGAATGAATTGACAAGATTCCGATATACTCTTTCATCACTGAGCCCCTCTTTAACATGAATAAAAGAATCCTCATCAGTAAAAAGAATATCACCTTTTTCAAGGATATGGACAGTCTGCTTCAGATAAATTATTACAAGTTCCCTGTCCTCAACTAAAGAACTATTTCCCATCACATCATCTGCACAGTCTGAATAAAAGTCTTCAGAAAACATACTGCTTTCACAGGACTTATATTTTCCAGAACCTGCTTTACCAATAACAGCACCGGCAAGAATAAGTGCAAAACAGTCTTTTAGTTCCATAGGATTACTGAAAAAACTCCCGGGCAAAGCTGAATAAAATTTTGATGCAGCTTCAAATGAATTAAACATAAGGCTGCGGCTATTTTTTTTATTCTCCGGAACAGTCTCCTTAAAAAAATAAGACAATCCTGATGTTGTCTGTTTATTTGTCCTGTTCGAATTATTATATATCATTATTTATTTCTGCATCACACACAATAATAATTTCTCCGGCGGACGCCAGAGATTTAAGAAAGTGAAAATTTAAGGTAAGAATACATGATTACTATTCTTACAAGATAGAATGAAAATTAATATAAAGTCAAGATAAATTTTAACAGCCTGTTTTTTTTTCATACAGAAGCAATTTTATTTTACTCGTGATGCCATTACCCTGCATACTTAAACGGACCCTTTACAGATGCGGGAACATTATAACTCCTGTTTCCCGGGAAAACCCTGAGCTCAAGCCTTCATAACTGCACGGTACGGGGCTTCAGGTGCATCTGCTCTGCAGGGTGAGATTCATACTGTACACCC